>JASHTH010000785.1 GCA_030040655.1 Acidobacteriaceae bacterium
GGCAAGCAACTGAGTCACAATCTGCTTATGTTTTCCATCGCGTCCCTTGGGAACGTCATTTTGCAGAATCGACTGAAATCGTCGATTAGGATTCTGAGTGCCCGAATTGGTCGCCATCCCTGGTCTCCTCGGCGGTTTTGCCTTTTCGGCCATACAGCCCTCCAGCACCGGGGCCCATCAAGCACAACCAGCTTAACGTATTCCTAAGCTGCCGTAAAACTATATTTCTCGTAAATTTTGCTATCGTAAAAGTATCCTTAAATGTCAAACATACTATCCTGCAAGAAATCTAGCAACCTGTTCGCCAAAACTTCGTACAGCCATGTGGAAAAGCTGGCACTCTCTTATAGAGTCCTACAACTTCCTCATAAAAAATAGTTTACCCGTATCATGAGAACTCTGTTACCGTGGCCTTCAGAGGTCGAGAAGCTCAAATGAGCCAGAGAAAACACACCGCCTTCCCCACCGTCTCCCTTAAAGAAATACCCGAATCCGCCTTGAAGACCAAAGTTGAGCCCTATCGTCCCGTCGTGTTGGTTGTCGATGACGAGTACGTGATCGCCGATTCGCTGGCCGATATTCTGAAGCGCAGCGGTTACGCGGCCATCTCCGCATACGACGGAGAAGCCGCTCTGGAAACCGCTTTGACCATGCCGCCCGAGTTGCTGATCGCCGACGTGGTTTTGCCAGGGATGAACGGCATCGAGCTGGCGACGACGATCCGGCGCATCTTCCCCGATTGCAAGGTGATTCTGTCATCCGGCCAGCCGTCGAGCGCGCGCTTGCTCGCATCCGCGGATTCCGCGGGGCATCACTTCCTCTTTCTCAATAAGCCCGTGCACCCGGCGGAGCTGCTTCAGCACGTGGCCGAAAGCCTGAGCCAACGCAAGCAGCCGGCCTCAGTGCGGCCAGACCTGGAGACCGCGCCCATCTCCGCGCACGAGTAAAGATTGCAGATCCGCGAAGCTCCAGCGCAGTCAGTTCGCCAGCACCGCGCGGTAGCGAACCTTGTTCTTCTTTACCTTCTCGATGGCCTCGTTTGCCTTGGCCATCGGGAAGCGCTCGATCTGAGCTTTCACGCCGTGGCGCGCGGCCACATCCAGCATCTCCTTCAGACGGTATGGGCTGCCGATGGGATTGCCGGTGATCGAGCGCATGCCGGCGATGAGCGGGAAGGCCTGAATCGCCACCGGCGAGGGCGGCACACCGACGAAGCACAACGTTCCCGTAGGCCGAAGCGCCTGGATGTACACGCCCCAATCCTGATCGGCGTTGATCGTGCTGACGATAAAGTCCAGTGTGCCCGCCACTTCCTTCATCGCTTTCGTTTCCCGCGTATTGACGAAACGGTGCGCGCCCAGCGCCCGCGCCTCTTCTTCCTTGGCCGCAGAGGTCGAAAAGGCCGTGACCTCGGCGCCGAAGGCGCGCGCGAATTGAACCGCCATGTGCCCCAGCCCGCCGATGCCCACCACGCCGACGCGCGACGAAGGATTGATTCCGTGGTTGCGCAGGGGAGTGTAAACCGTAATGCCCCCGCAGAGCAGCGGGGCGGCATTTTCGCTCTCCAACGTTTCCGGAATGGGAATCACGAAGCGCGCATGGGCGCGAACCCGGTCGGCGTAGCCCCCGTGGCGATGCACGCACGTCGGTTCCGAGGACGCACATAGGTTTTCGAGGCCCTGCAGGCACCACTCGCATTCGCCGCACGAGTTGGCCTGCCAGCCCAGCCCCACTCGCTGGCCCGGCTGGAGCGAGCGTACGCCGGACCCCACCGCCGCGACGGCGCCCACCACTTCGTGGCCGGGAATGAACGGATACTGGCTGATTCCCCAATCATTCGAGATGAGGTGGATATCGCTGTGGCAGATGCCGCAATGAGTGATGGCGATCTCCACCTCGGCCGGACCGAGTTCTCCCGGGTCGTAGCGAAAAGGCAACAGTTCGGCTCCCGCCGCGTGGGCTGCAAATCCTTGAATGGGGGGCATGACTTTTCTAGCGTCCTCGCTTCAGGTTGGGCAACGCCGGCGCGGTTCGACGGGCGACGGCCGTGGGCTGCGGAGAGATCGTTCTCAGCTTAGTTTAACCCGCCGCCCGGTTCGATGTGGAGATCGAGGATCTGGTAGCCGCTGAGGACGCCGCCCGCAGGCGCATCGGCCGCGACCTCGGCCGACTCTCCGTTCAGGCTCATGTCCTGTGCCGCTCGCAACGGCTCGAGAGCGTTAGCCATCGAAAGCGGCAAATCTGTGAGGGTCTGTCCACCCAGGTTGGCCTGCGCCTCGGGAACCAACAGGCTTACGTAGATGCGGTCGGCCGCGTGCTGCTCCCGCGCCTGCGCCAGAACTGTTTTCATGCCGGGGCTGTGGCTGGCCAGACGCGGCTGATCGAGTGTGCGGTCCAAAGTGCTCGCATCGGAGACCAGCAGGCGCACACTGCCCGAACTGAGCCGGGCGGGCAGCGTCACGGGAATGCGCACATTGCGCGCCGCCTGCTGCCAGTCGCGGACCGTCGCCTCCACAACCACCGTGTCGCCGGCATGAACGATATCGTTCGTGACAAGGCGCGCCGTCTCCAGTTCGACTTGCACCCTTTTCGGAATGGCGTGCACATCGAGCTCGATCGACTTGATTGCTCCTTGCCGGGCGCCGTTGGAGTAGAGTTTCGTGAATTGCTCGGCGGTATTCATGGCGGCGAGCAATTGCGCGGGCAACAGATCGCTGGCCGGCGCCCAGATGTTCACCGGGGAAGGCGCGTAATCCTCGAACCCGATCTGTCCGGTTACGTGATAGCTGGTTTCAAAGGTGCTGTCGTTGGTTTCCAACAAGACTTCATACAGCGAAACCATCACCGCTTGCGCGGTGAGCTGAGGCAAATCGAGCACTTCGACATTCAATTTGCGTAAGTGGCCCGCGCCATGCACGTCGATGTGCAGCGGGATCATTTGCGCCTGCGCGCCCAGCACGCCCCGTATGGCCGCGTCACGGTCCTGGTTGAAGGCGCCCACCACCTTGCCGGTGTTGATGATCTTGAAGGCGTTGAGCGGCGAAGCCAGGGTGGCCACGACTTCGGCCGTCGTCATCGGCAATGAGATCGGCCCGGCCTGCAGCAGCGGATGTCCGCAGGCCAGCAACTGTTTGGGGTCGATGTAGGTCACCGTGCAGGTGGCGGCAATCTCCAAGTCGCCGCGCACCAGTTCCGCGCTGACCGCCGAGCCCGGCTCAAGCGGGAAAGCAGTCGACGTTTTCCCCGCTGTCTCGCCCGGCAATTGCGCGACCGGACGGGGCTTCTGGTCCTGGCTGGAGCTGTCTTCGTCGCCGGAACCGCCTCCGGCCGCGACCATATCCAATCCCGTGCCGGCCATCTTCTGCTGCCACAGCCGGATCGCCTCGGGATGGAAGCCGCTCATCAACAGCGGAGTATCGATGGCGTGAAACTGCGTCTCGCTCGGCAACTCCATCTCCGCCGAATCCCGATCCCCGTTCCCTACTCCCTGTGCCCTATTCCCTACTCCCTGAATCTCCGACCCCTGATCTTTGATCCCCGACCCCTGGACCGGCAGATCCTTCACCTCCATCATTTGCTCGATCGGGGTGATGCCGGCGATCGGGTCTTTGCTGAACTGGCCGATGCGGTAGGAGAGCGACCCGAGCAGCTTGTCGCCCACATACACCGGGCTGCCGCTCATGCCCGCCACAACGCCGGTGTATTCAGGTTTCGAGCCGTGCAATTGGGCGAGAATCAGGTCGTGCCCGGGACCGCGCGCTCCATGCAACACGCCCAGAATCTCCACGTCCATGGCCTCGGGCGTGGTCCCTTGAAAGACCGTCCACGCGGTCGCTTTCAATCCGCCATGCACTTCGCTGAGGGGATAGATTCCTCCGCTCGAAGGAGGCGGAACCGCCGATGCGGGGGCCGATTGCGCAGACGTCAAAGACGGCAGCGCCAGGGTCGCGGCCACCAGCCAGTTCGGGATTCCCTTCGACACGGTTTTCACGTCTATATAAGAGTACAACCGGCGATAAGGGAGACCGAAAGCCGGGTGGTGGGCGTTCCTCAGGGGCTGAAGCCCCGAATTGTTTTTCGGGCGGATCAAGTACGGGCTAAAGCCCGTACCCTCCACATCGCTGCAGAGTCTGGCTCTCCCCTGTACCCGCGCCGGATCATCTCGTATGCTGAAGAGCACAGAGGTCGCCATGTCTACGATGCGATTGGCCACAGCTACCTTCCGTCGAGCTCTGCTGACCTTGTTGTCGGCAACTCTTGTCCTCCTTCCTTTCGCGCCGATGGCATCGGCCCAGAACCAGACTCCAGCTCAGCAGCCGCAGCAAACGCAGCCGCAGCAGTCGCAGCCGGATCAAGCCGCTCCCGATTCCGGCGGCCCGGGCGGCGATAACGGATCCATCGCCCTGCCCAAGAAGAAGGACCAGCCGGATGAGACCCCGCCTCCCGCGCCCGCCGAGCCCAAGTTCAAGAACCCCGAAGGTGCGCCGAACTTCTCCCTAAAAGTCGATGTTCCTGAAGTAACGGTCGATGTGGGCGTACTGCTGGAAAAAACGCATACCTTCGTTCCCGGCCTCAAGCCTGCGAATTTCCGCCTCTATGAAGACGGTGTGGAGCAGAGAATCACCGGATTCAAGCGCGTCGAAGCTCCCATCACGGCGCTGATCCTGTGCGAGTTCGCCTCGACCAACTGGTTCTTCATCCAGGACATGCGCCAGGCCGCGTGGGATTTCGCCCAGCAATTGCGCCCGCAGGATTATGTCGCCCTAATGACCTTCGACATGCACACGCAGATCGTTTCGGACTTTACGCAGGATAAGCAGCAGCTTCTCCATGCGATCTATGACATGCGGATTCCCATGTTCAACGAGCGCAACCTCTTCGACGCGCTCTACGAGGGGCTCGACCGGTTGGACCGCATCCAGGGCGAGAAGTATATCCTTCTCATCGCGTCGGGCCGCGACACGTTCTCGAAGATCACGCTCGACAAGATCCTGAAGAAGGTGAAAGCCACGCCTAACGTGACGATTTTCTCGATCTCCACCGGCGGCTACATGCGTGCCATGTCCGAAGGCGGCCCCGGATTCCGCCAGCAACTGCGCGATATCGACTACGCCCAGGCCGACAACCAGATGCAGACCTTCGCCAGGCTGACCGGCGGCATGTGGTTCGAACCGCGCTTCCAGGCCGAGATCCCCGACGATTTCCAGGCGATCAATACCTCCATTCGGTCAAAATACGAACTGCTGTACCACCCGACCAACGCCAAGCAGGACGGCACTTACCGCAAATTGCGCGTGGAATTGGTGGACGACGAGGGACACCCGTTGCGCATGCAGGATGAGAAGCACAAACCGCTGAAGTACGAGATTATTGCGCGCGATGGTTACCGCGCGCGCCAGGAAGTGGAGTAGACCAGGTAACGCCCGTGCCGAAGCGGCTGTGGTCGGTCAGATTGTGAAACCGAGAGAACGATCGGCGAAAGAACATCACTCGCGCCGCGGCGGCCGAGCCTGCCGCCGTCCGGCGTCCAGGATCAAAGATAAGGTTCTTACTGGAACTGGCGATACATGTCGATGGCGTAGTAGACAATGACCACGACCGTCATGGCTGTCGCCACCCAAAGTACGACCCGCGTGATCGGTTCGATCTTGTGAACCTTGGCGAGGATCGCCGCCTGTTCGGACTTCACCCGATCGAAGGAGTCGTCCAGGATGATCTGGTCGTCTTCATCGCGGGAAAGCCGGCCGCCGTAGATCTTAAGAGCGAGCGCCAAAAGGACCAGCACGCCCCAGACCGACCACATAATGGGAACAAATCCTTGCATACTCCACCTCCGGAAGTTTTCTGGTCCCAGATACCGGCGGGTCCGTGAGGAGGGAAACGCGGTCTCGTGGGTAGAGGGGCCGTACGGATGAACATGATAGCTCCGGCGAAGAACGTTCGTCGTGATACATGTCACACCATGTTTCCAGTTTCCGAAATCGGGTTTTGACCGTCTTCCGGCGCGGCTTGCCCTTTCCCGGAGCGTTTCGCTGTCCAGGTTTGCGCCTCGGCAGGCGACAGTCGCAATACCAGACGCTGCGACCGGACCGATTTGGTCGCATCCAATGAAACGTAGCCCAAACGGGGCCTTGTGCCGGCCTTCGCATAGGCGATAAAGTTAGACGAGAGACAAAGTCTCAGGATTGGAGAAGCCATGGCCACAACCACCGTTGCACCATCCCAGGAAACGCAAAAGAAAGTACCCCTGCAATTGACCCCGCAGGCGATCGCCAAGGTGCGCGAGATCATGGCCACCCAGGACCCGCTGCCCGCCGGTCTGCGCATCGGCGTTGTGGGCGGCGGCTGCTCCGGCTTCCAATATTCCATGGCCTTCGAGAACCAGGCCGGCATGATGGATAAGATCTTCAATTTCGACGACTTGAAGGTCTTTATCGACGCCACTTCGCTCATGTACCTGCAGGGCTGCACGGTTGATTACGTCGAAACCCTCGAAGCCGCGGGCTTCAAGTTCGACAACCCCCAAGTCAAGAGCACCTGCGGGTGCGGATCGTCGTTCAGCGTGTAAGGCCCCGAGCGCCCCAAGATTCCTATCTCGAAGTGTTTACCAATGAAAGGCCCGCTCTCGATAGGAGCGGGCCTTTGTGCGTCACATGATGCGCCCTTACTGCTGCGGAGCAGGGGTCGGAGTCGGCGTGGGCGGAGGCTGTTGCTGGGGGAACAAATTGTTCTGCTGCTGCCCGCCCACGGGATTCGATGAGTTCGAGATCGGCTGGCTGTTGAGCCCGCCACCGAACGATCCGCCCGCCATCTGCTCCGACATCGGATCGTATACAAACTCCCACTCGTTGTAGTGGTTCTTTTTCTTGTAGACGAGGATCGACTGCTTGTCATTCGGCGGCGAGACGCCGATGATGCCTGCGCCGCCAAAGGTCGGCCCGCTAAGCCCGTTTCCCGGGCCGCCTGCCGGATTCCCGTTCGCATCGGTGCCGCTGGAGTTGTCGCCCGGCGCTGTGCTCCCCGGCGTGGCGCCAATTCCGGGTTGCGATCCGGTGGTCGAATCGTTGTTGCCGAAGATGGAATTGCTACCCGGCTGGCCGGGCTGACCGGACTGATTGAAGGCGCCACCCTGCGCACCCTGTAAGCCGTTGCCGCCGCCGGGGCCAGTTCCGGCGATCGACGATCCGCCCAACGGCTGGCCGAAGAACCCCCATACGGTCGGCTGCTTGCTTTGCCCGAAGAGAATCGGCTTCCAGTCGTCTTTTCCAGTCAACGGATCGAGGTACCTCTTGCGCAAGAACCGGATGTCGTTGGTCTTCACCAGCGCATCGACATTCGGCGGGTAGGCGTGGAACTTCCGGTAGTAGAGCTGGATGGCGCGAACGTACTGCTTGCCGCGATGCATCGTCTCCACTTCGCGGTCGCGCTGGATCGAGGCCTTGATGCGAGGGGCCGCTGCAGCCATGGCAATGACGAGGATCGCCAGCATGAAGATGACGGCGACCATGAGAAATCCCTCTTCTCCTGGGCGCTTGGGGCAGCGGGTTGGACCGTAGATCGTCATCTCAGCTCGTTTCAGTTCGGTGACAGCGGGAGAGTCTGCGTGTTGTTGTAGCCCAGGTCGGTAATCTCCACGCTATTCGGTTTGATCGCGTTCACCTTATAGCGATGATCGACGATCTCGCCCGGATGAGCCAGAAAGATGTCGTCTCCGTGAACGAAGAAGGCCTCGAGCGTCTTGTCCGGCGACTGCGTATAGCCGAAGTATTTCAGGTCGATCGGCGGAGCTTGTGGCATAGGCGGTGTGGTGGCGATCGGCTGGTCGGGCTGAACTTCGGGCCGGGCGGGCGCGGCAGCCAGCTCGATCGGCGGAGCCGATTCCGCAGAAAAGATGTTCCTTCCCGTCCCCGAGTAATCGACCGACTCGCTCTGCGCCAGCTTGTCCAGATGCAGCGTGGGATCGAGTCCCGTATTCTCAAGCTTTTGCGCTTCTTTTCCCTGGCCCGCGCGCAGACGCGCGGCGTAGGAGCTACCTCGCGCCGCCGGAGTGGTCTGCACGGGCGGTCGCGCGGACGGCGTGGAAGGACCGGCAAGCGTCGTGTAGAGCTCACGGCCGCCGACCGCGATGAGGATGGCCACCAACCCGGCCAGAAGATAGACCTGCTTCTTGTTTTCCGCTCCGACTTGAAGGGCCATGGCTATTCGCCCTCCCTTCCCGGCGCGTTCGCGGGCGTTGCCGAAGGAGCCTTCTCGGGAGTGGGAGGCAACCCGCTGGCCGCCGCGGCCGCCGGCCGCAGCCAGGTAGAGACGCGCAGCTTCAGGTTGACTAATCCTCCTTGCTGTCCGGTCAGATCCATCGCCCGAATCACGAAAAACGTCTTGTCGCGCTCCAGGCCGTTCACAAAGCGCATGATCTGCGGATATTCGCCGCTGATGCCGGCGTCGAGCGTAATCTCGGTCAAATCCGCTCCCGGAGCGCCCTGCGTGTACTGCATGCGCGACAGCCGCACGCCCGACTCCACCTCGAGTTCTCCCACACGGGTCGAGATCGAGGAGTAGTTCGGCGGAATGCGCTTGGAGTAAAACTCCGCGATCTGCTGGCGAGCCTCGGGCACCTTCTTGTCGAGCCCACGCAGAGGTGCCGTTTGCAGATCGAGCGCCTTCAACTGAATCTGCTTGCCAGCCAGCGCGTCGGTCGAGCTGCCGCTGGTTGCCGCCCAATCCAGGCCGAAGCGGATAGCCAGGCCGATGGTGAGAATCGCCAGCACCGCGGCGCCGGCCAAATGCCACGTCAGCGGCGAGGTGAGGCGCTCGCGCCAGGATGAAGGAGTCGCGCTGCTCATTGCGGACCTCCCGGCGGTGGGGCGCTGGTCTCCGGTCGAGATACCGTCTGCCGAGGCGGAAAACCAGGACGCATCGCCGGCCGAGATACACCGGTATAGGGGATGCGGCTCTGGCGCGGACGCGCCTGCGGCGGCACAGGAGCCGCCTGCGGCCGC
>JASHTH010000786.1 GCA_030040655.1 Acidobacteriaceae bacterium
TGCTCGAAGGCGTGGCGCATGCGCGCTTCGAGCAAGGCGGCCTGTAGGCCGCGGCGGCGCAGTTCGGGTACCGTGGCCGCGCCGCCAAAGAGCGCGACCCCTTCGCGCAAGATTAGCGCGCCGGCCGCGCCCGGAAGCCCGTCGAGTTCGGCAAGAAAACACGGACTGTGCTCGCGCGCGGCCATGATGACGCCGGACTGGCGGACAAACTGCTCGAACTCCGGGTGCTCGTGCGTCCAGCCGCGCGCGCTCACATCGCTCCAGAGTTCGGCTTCATTCGGCGGAACGATGCGGACACGAATGTTGGACGGAGACGCCGCGGCAGGCTGCTCGACCGCGCGATAGAGCACGTTGCTGATCTCGATCGGCCGGTAGCCGCGCTCACAGAGCAAATCGAGCAACGCCGGCCCCGCCAACGGGCACACTTCGTGCATCGTCTCCGCGCCGCGTGTCGAGAAGAACCGCTCCATCTCGTCGAGAGCTTCAGCGGTCGCCTCGGCAAAGAGGCCGAGCCCGAAGGTCTGCGTGGTCGGAGCATCGACACCGTCGAAGATGAGCGTCGCGCCGGCACATTCGGTCCAGTTGGATCCGCATTCGGGAAACAGGCGGGCGCGCGCGGCGGCGAACTGCGCACCCGCGAAGCCTTCGGCGCGCTCCAGGCGCCGGGCAAGGTCGATATCGGCAAAGGCCATGGTGGCTATGAGGTATAACGTCCCGGGCCTTAGAGCGGCAAAGGGTTTTTGGCGCCGGCACGCTCAGAGACGATACCCTGAGCAGGAGATTATGTACCGGCTGGTTCTAGCTTCCGCCTCGCCGCGCCGCCGCGAACTGCTCGCGCAGGCGGGATACACGTCCACCGCCCGTCCGGCCCATATTCTCGAGGACCCGCTGCCGAATGAGGACCCGATCGCGTACGTGGTGCGGCTGGCGCGGGAGAAAGCGGAAGCGGTCTTCCGCGAGATTGCCGGCGAGGAGGCCTTCGTCGGCGCTAAAGCCCCGGAAGATTTAGCGGCAGGTTCGGCACCGCCGAAGGCGTGCCCTGTTGCAAGGCCAGATGACGAGCAGCCGGAGATGCCAGCATGCGCGAAATGCGTCGAAGAGGCCGCTGGCGAGCTCGTCGTGCTCGGCGCGGATACCACTGTCGTCCTCGACAATCAGATCCTCGCCAAACCCGATGACGCGGCCGATGCGGCCCGCATGCTGCGCTTGCTCTCGGGTCGCACGCATCGCGTGATTACGGGCGTGGCTTTGGCGACGGAGGCCGGAACCGAAGTGGCGGCCGAAGTGACGGCGGTGCGGTTTCTCACCCTCTCCGACGAGGAGATCGCCGAGTACGTCGCCACCGGCGAGCCGCTTGACAAGGCCGGCGCCTACGCGATTCAGGGACGGGCGGCGCGCTGGATTCCGCGCGTCGAAGGCTGCTACTTCAACGTCGTCGGTCTTCCGCTGGCGCTGGTGGCCACGATGCTGGAGGCGATCGGATACGTGAGTCGGCAGTCCGGCGAGTAGCAGGCCAGTAAGTCGGTCCCACCTTCTCGGCAATGAACAGCGCCTTAACGGTGTTTTTAGTTACTCTAAAATCAATAGATGAATTCTTTGCCATCCTTGCGACACGCGGCCGTGGGATCTCCCCGAGGAGTTTCTCCATTTCTCCCTTGCCAGACGCGCATTTTGGGTTCAAAGTAAAGGCCAAAACCATTCCACCCGAATTCGCCGTTCCGCGGTTTCTATTCGGCTACATCGTATAAGGAAAAATCATGCGAATGCGTAGCTACGCGCGCAGCTTTCTTCTGTGTTCGCCTCTGTTAGCTTCACTCGCGCTTCGCGCGCAGTTCCAGCAACCTACCGACGAAGAGCTGAAGATGACCTCGGATCCCAAGGCTCCGGGCGCCGCCGCGGTCATTCTCAATCTTGAAGACGTGACCGACGATCCGCTCCATTACCGCAGCTTTTATACGCGGATAAAGGTGCTTCAAGAGAAGGGCAAGGAGCTGGCCACTGTCAATCTGCCGTACTGGCATGGCGAGTTCAAGATCACCGACATCAAGGGACGCACGATCCATTCCGACGGCACAGTGGTTTCGCTCGACGTGAAGCCGGAAGATCTGATGATGTCGAAGACGGGGCAGGAGCAATTCAACAAGAAGGTATTTACGCTGCCCAGCGTGGAGGTGGGCAGCATTCTTGAGTACAAATACGAGCTGCGCTACGACGACAATCACTACTCCTCGCCGAGCTGGGATATCCAAGGGCATTTTCCCATTCGCAAGGCCCACTACGCGTTTACCCCGTTCAAGGCCTTTCAAAAAGGCGCGCAGGCTGCCACGAGTCAATATCTCATCGATGCGCATGGCAACGCGGTGAACATGCTGATCTGGTGGCGGCTGCTGCCCAGGGGCACGGATCTCCAGACCGACGCGGTGGGCCGGTTCAGCCTGGATTTGACCGACATTCCACCGGCTCCCGACGAGGAATGGATGCCGCCGATCGAGAGCCTGCTTTATCACGTGCAGTTCTATTACATGAGCGCTCATGACAGCACGGATTTCTGGGTGAGCGAGGCCAAGCGCTGGTCGAAGGAAGTGGACCACTTCGCCGATCCCTCGCGGCCCATTCGCGATGCGGTTGCCAGTCTCGTCGCGCCCACAGATAACGATCTGGACAAGGCGAAAAAACTCTACATAGCCGTGCAGGCGCTCGACAACACCGATTATTCGCGCAAGAGAGGCGCGGTCGAGCTCAAGCGCATGGGGCTGCATGAGGCCAAGCGCGCCGAAGACACCTGGGCGCAGAAGAGCGGATCGAGCGAGGATATTGCACTGCTCTACCTGGCCATGCTGCGCGCCGCCGGGCTGACGGCTTACGACATGAAGATCGTCGATCGCGAAAGGGGCGTCTTCGATGTCAGTTACCTCAACTTCGGGCAGCTGGATGACGACATCGTCATTCTGAGCGCCGGCGGCAAAGAGGTGCTCCTCGATCCCGGCGAGAAGATGTGCCCCTTCCAAACGGTGAGCTGGAGGCACTCGGCTGCCGGTGGAGTGCGCGAGAGCCCCGACGGGCGCGCTGCTGCCTTTTCTCCCCAGCAGGTCTACACCGCGAATACGCTCACGCGCATCGGCGACATCGCGGTTGACGAGCGCGGTGGTATTGCGGGAAGCGTGCGTTTCCTGTTCACCGGGCAGCAAGCGTTGCACTGGCGGCAGGCGGCGCTGAGGGACGATCTCGACGAGGTCAAGAAGCAGTTCGATCGCTCTCTTCTGCCTCAGGTTCCCGTGGGCGTCGAGGCGAATCTCGACCACTTTCTAGGCCTCGACGATCCCGATGTCAACCTCATCGCCATCGTCAAGGTGACAGGCACGCTGGGTACGGCCACGGCCAAGCGGCTACTGCTGCCCGGCTTCTTTTTTGAGACGCGCGGCGCACACCCGTTTGTCGACGAAGAGAAGCGCCAGGAGCCGGTGGACATGCACTACGCCGAGGAAGTCACCGACGAGATCACCTACCGTCTTCCACCCGGCATGACCGTGGAAGGCGCTCCGCAGGACGAGAAGATTCCGTGGCAGGGCCATGCGGTGCTGGTATCGAAAACCAAGGTCGATGGGGGCCAGGTGACGGTTGCGCGGCAGTTGGCGCGCGCTTTTACCTTCGCCAAGCCCGAGGAGTATGAGAACCTGCGCGACTTCTATCAGAAAGTGGCGACGGCCGATCAGCAGCAGATTGTGCTCACCCGTTCCGCGGCGGCAGCCAAGGTGAACTAGTCATGAGCGGACGTCGCGGTTCCCATCAGGTCGCCGTTTCGATACTCGCCGCGATCCTGGCTTTTGCGTCTCGGCCGGCAGCGGCGAATTGGTTCGGCAAAGGCCAGCCATTGCCGCAGTGGGCGGTGGACGCGGCCAAGACGCACACGCCCGAAGATGACAAAGACGCCGAGGCGGTGATCCTCTACGACGAATACATGGAGACGATCGACCCAGATGGGCGCGCGACGGAACGCGAGCGCAAAGCCATTCGCATCCTGAAGCCGCAGGGCCGGCACCACACTTGCGGTGTCTCTTACGATGTGGACGAGAAAATCAACTATTTCCGGGTGTGGACGATCGCGGCCGACGAGAAACAGTACCAGGCGCAGGATACGGATTTCATCGAGGAAGGAAACACCGCAATTCCCGTCATGCTATCCACCCAGAAGCGGCGCGTCGCACATCCGCCGGCGGTCGATCTCGGTGCCACGATCTTCTGTGAATCCGAGGAGGTGCTGCAGCCCTATCTTCATGAGACCGTGTGGGAATTTCAGGAGGCGATTCCGGTCGTCTCTCAGGCTCTCGAGATCGACCTTCCACCCGGCAAAAGTTATTCCGACGCGTGGCATAACTTTCCCGCGGCGAAGCCGGTTGAGGTTGCCCCCAATCACTGGAGATGGGAGCTGCGCGATATCCCCGCGCTCACGTTACGCGACATTCCCTCTCACCCGGAATGGGCAGCCCTTGCGTCGCGCATGTCCGTGCAGTGGGGAGACGCGGCAGTGCCCGGCATCGAGAACCAGTGGCGCGCCATCGGCGAATGGGTGACGACGCTTGAGGCGGGAAGGCCCGATCCCTCGCCGGAAATCACGGCCCAGACGCAGAGCCTGATCGCCGGCGCGCCGGATTTCTACACCAGGCTCTCGCGGATCACGGATTTCATCCAGAAGAATATTCGCTACTTCATCGTGATGCGCGGCATCGGCGGGCTGCAAGCCAATCATGCCGCTGACATTTTTCGCAACCGCTACGGCGACTGCAAGGACAAGACCACGCTGCTCATCTCCATGCTGCAGGTCGCCGGCATTCCGGCGCATTACGTGCCGGTCGACGACCGGCGCGGCATCGTCGATCCCAACGACCCCTCGCTCGAGGGCAATCACATGATCACAGCGATCGAGGTGCCGGCCAACGTCGAGGATCCGCGGTTGATGGCCATCGTGAAAGGCAAGGACGGCAAGCGGTACCTGATCTTCGACCCCACCAACGAGCACACGCCCGTGGGAAATTTGCCTTCCTACGAGCAGGGCGGGTACGGCATGCTGGCGGCCGGCGCCGAGAGCCAGGTGATCCAACTCCCCGTGCTGGGCCCCGAGGCCAACGGTACTGATCGCAAGGGCGAGTTCACCCTCGCTGCGGACGGCACCCTGTCCGGCCAAGTCGATGCTTCGCATTCAGGGCCCGACGGCGCGGAGATGCGCATGATGCTCAAGTACACCGACGAAAAGGAGCGGCGCGAATACTGGGAGAGCTCGATCGCGCGCGATGTTCCCGGAGCGGTGCTGAACTCGTTTGAGTTTGTGCAGCCGGCGGCGCTGGACAAGCCGATCGAGTTTCACTACCAGCTCAGCGCCGGACAATACGCGCACCAGGCTGGTCCGCTGCTGCTGGTGCGCCCGCGCGTGGTGGGCTCCGACCTGCTGCCCTTCAACGACAAACCGCGCACGGTGCCCATCGACCTGAACCAGACCGGCCACTGGCACGACTCGTTCGACATCACTTTGCCGCCAGGCTACGTGGTGGACGAAACGCCTGACCCGGTGAACGTGGACGACGACTTCGCCAGCTATCATTCGACGATCACCTCCAAGGCCAACCAGCTCCACTACGAGCGCGACTACGTGGTGCGCAAGGTCGAAATCCCCGCCGACAAGGCATTGGCCTTTCGCCAGCTCGAGAGCGCGATCATCGCCGACGAGAAGGGGATGGCGGTGCTGAAGAAACAGTGAACAAGCGAACAAGGCAGGATCGCACCAGCTCAAGCTGAGAGCTGAAAGCTAACAGCCAGAAGCGATCAGCCGCTTTACCGCATCCATTGCCTGTGGACCATCCTCTATTCACGCCATTTCAACTGCGATCGGTCGTGTTCTCGAACCGCATCGGCGTATCGCCGATGTGCCAGTACTCGTGCGAGGACGGATTTGCCACCGACTGGCATCTCGTCCACCTGGGAGCGCGGGCGCAGGCCGGGCCGGGGCTGGTCACGCTCGAGGCTTCGGCAGTTCTGCCTGAGGGGCGGATTTCCTCAGCCGATCTCGGCATCTGGAAAGACGCGCACATTCCGGCGCTGAAGCGCATTGCGGAGTTCGTCCATTCCCAAGGCGTGCGCGCCGGTATTCAATTGGCCCACGCTGGCCGCAAGGCGAGCCGCACAGCGCCCTTTGCCGGCGAGCGTGCTTTGCTGCCTGAGGAGGGCGCCTGGCAGCCGGTCGCGCCCAGCGCGATCGCATTTTCGGATGCATACGCTCAACCCCTCGCGCTCGATCGCCAGGGAATCGCCGCGATCGTCGATGCATTCCGCCGGGCCGCGCTGCGTGCTGACCGCGCCGGCTTCGACATCATCGAGATTCACGCCGCGCACGGATACCTGCTGCACGAGTTTCTCTCGCCGCTGGCCAACCATCGCACCGACGAGTACGGCGGCTCGTTCGAGAATCGCGCGCGCTTTCCCCTTGAAGTCGTCGATGCGGTGCGGGCCGCATGGCCGGAGCACTTGCCGCTCTTTCTGCGCATCTCGGCAACCGACTGGGCCGAAGGCGGCTTCACCCTTGACGACGCGGTGAAGCTGGCAAAGCTGCTCTGCGGGCATGGAGTGGACCTGGTCGACTGTTCGTCGGGCGGGCAGGTTCCCAACGCGCTGATACCTTTCGCTCCCGGCTACCAGGTTCCTTTTGCGGCGCGTATCCGGCGTGAGGCAGGAATCGCGACCGCAGCCGTGGGCTTGATCACCGATCCGCACCAGGCCGACGGCATCATCGCGAAAGGCGAAGCCGATATGGTCTTTCTCGCCCGCGAAATGCTGCGCGATCCGTACTGGCCGCTGCACGCCGCCGTGGCGCTGGGTGAGCCGGCGAGCTGGCCGAAACAGTATTTGCGCGCTGCTCCGCAGGGGTCGGCGGCGCGGTTGCCGGCGAGCTGGCCCAAAAGGCGATAACTCGACGGGCATCGCATTGCTTCTTAAATTTCCTCTGGAAAACCAGGTACCAAACCCGCGAATTTGCTTCACATCCGGTGCAAATCGTGGCCTATACTGGTCGCAGCGCAGGGTTTCCTGCATGATGTGACCATGGCTACCCACTCGTCTCCCAAGCGCGTCGCCGACGATCCTGTCCAGATTCCTGACCGCCTTTATTTCAAAATCGGAGACGTGGCCGAGATCTGCGGCCTCGAAACCTACGTGCTTCGCTTCTGGGAGACGCAGTTTCCGCAGTTGAAGCCGAACAAAAGCGGCACCGGGCAGCGCCTTTACCGCCGCCGCGAAGTGGAATTGGTGCTGGAGATCAAGCGCCTCGTCCACAATGAGGGATACACCCTGGCCGGCGCGCGGCAGGCGCTCGACGCCATCCGCCGCAGCGATCAATCGAATCTGCCGCTCGCTGAAGGCGATGAGGGTCCGCGCTTGAAAGAGGCTGCTACGGTGATCCGGAACGCGCGCGCCGAGCTGCGCGAGATTGCCGGCATGCTGGCCTCGCCAGAGCCGCAGGCCGCGCGTCCGCGTCCCCGGCTGGCCCCGGCGCCGTCCGCCTCCGAATCGCTGTTTCCCTCGACCACGTAGCCGGCTCGCCGACCCGCTGATTTGCTGACCGGCTGACTCGTTACGGCGTTTTAGGAAAATGTGTGTGGTTTCTGGCGTCGCACAAAATCGTCGCTTCCTGGTGTTCGCGCCGACTTTCGGCAATTCCTGAGATGCTGCGGCCTTTTGGACTCCGCGCAAGGTCGCCGCTTGCTGAGGGTCGCGTCGACTCGAGTGCAGCTACTTCGGGATACAGTGACTCAGGAATTGCGATAGCCCGTTTTAGGAAATAGTGTGTCCTCTCTTGCGATGCCCAAGGTCGCCACTCCTTAAGGTCGCGTCGACTCATCGATTGCGGCTTCGGATACAGAATTCCCTAAAAACCGTATAGCGCCCTCCCTTCGGCCCCCAGCATTTCCTAAATCGCTTTAGCCCATCAGCTCGGCGAGCTGATCCAGGAACCCCTGCTGGCCGGCGAGCAGCTTTTTTCGCGCTTCCGGCAAGGCAAACCAGCCCGCACGGTCCACTTCGGGAAACTGCTTCGTCTTTCCCGACTTCGGCGGCCACTCCAGCTCGAAGGAGTTACTCCGAATCTCCTCGGCGGCGCAGTCGCCTTCAAGGGCGAACGCGGCAACGACTTTTCCGCCTGGCTGCTTCAATTCTCCGAGCGGGACAGGATCGCCTTTTGGGCAGGCGAAGCCGGTCTCCTCCTCGAACTCGCGGCGCGCCGCGGAGAGCGGATCCTCGCCGGCCGCATACTCTCCCTTGGGAATCGACCAGGCGCCGTTGTCCTTGTTCTTCCAGAACGGCCCACCGGGATGGACGAGGAAGACTTCCACGCCGGCCTGCCGCCGTCGAAAAAGCACGATTCCCGCGCTGAGCTTCGGCATACGCTGGAGCATTTTTCAGAGTGAGTGCAGTCCGAAGGGAAGCCGCCGGGTCGACGCCACCCCCCGGGGTCCCCGTCGACATGGGTTCGTCGCTGGGGTGGGACCGACAGGGAGCGGTGACCTCGGAGTTGGGTCGGAAAGACCGCAGGAACTCTGAAAATGCCGTGAACCCTCCGCTTGAGGAATACTTTCCCATCATGGGCGATCCCAAATCCGCCGATAACCAGGAAAATGCCCTGCCTCGCGGCTGGCCCAATGTAGCATGAATGCCTTCAGCGACAAAGAGATTCGCAACATCCGACCCGTTTCTCCGTCTCGTCG
>JASHTH010000108.1 GCA_030040655.1 Acidobacteriaceae bacterium
ATCGCCGTCACCAGCAACGCGCACGCGGCGAAGAAAACCGCCAGCATCGCCATCATGCGCTCGGAGCTGATCGAGTCGTCGAGTTGCGCGCTCATCGTCGTCACCACCGGCGCGGGAATCTCGGGCGCCATTTTCGCAGCCAGCGAATGCGCGGCCGAAACGACGGGATCCGGCGAACCGGCGATGCGAACCACGCACGTGTACGATGGCTTCTTCTCCGTGTCCTGCGTGATCGGCACGTAGGCGCCGGGCGGCGGCGTGTCGCGAATTGTAGCGTAGCGAATGTCGCCCACCACGCCAATCACCTCGATCGAGTCCTTGTCCTGCACGATGTGCTGCCCGACCGGATTCATCCCCGGAAAGAGCAATCTTGCCGCCGACTGGTTCAGGATGATCTTGCTCCCCGACGCTGTCGAGTCCTCCCACTTGAAGTCGCGCCCCGCCATCTGCGGGATGCGCATCGTCGCGAAGAACCGCGGCGACACCTGGGACATGTACAGATCGTGCTCGCCATTACTCAACGGCGTCTTGAAGGTCGAAGTCCAAACGCTGCCATCCATCGGCGTGATCGATGCAAAGGCGACGCTCTCGACTCCCGGCGCACGGTCGAGCGAGTCGCCGTAGTCCTGGTACCAGCGCATCAAAGCATCGCCGTCCAGGCCCTGCTTGTTCATGTCCAGGCTGATGTTGGCGACTCCTTTCGGCTCGAAGCCCAGCCCGGTGCGATAGAGGCGCGTGAGGCTCGTCGCCAGCAGGCCCGCGCCCACCACGAGCATCAGCGCCAGCGCCACTTCAAGCCCCATCAGCACCCGCGGAAGCGCGCGCTTTCGCTCACCTGCCGAGGTCGTATGCGAACCCGACTTGATCTGCTCATTGAGGTTCTTCGAGGTCGCTCGCAGCGCCGGGATCAATCCGATGAGCACGCAGGCGACGATCGCCGAGACGGTAATGAAGGCAAAGACGCGCAGATCGAGCGATGTGTCGAGGGACGCATTGTGTTCGCGGCCCATGAGCAGCGCCGCCAGCCCCTGGCTCACTACCGGCGCGGCCATCATTCCCGCCGCGGTGCCCAGCACGGCAATCAGCAGGCTTTCCACCATCAGCTGCTGGATCAGCCGCCCGCGCGTCGCCCCCATGGCCAGCCGCGTGGCCAGCTCGCGCTCGCGGGCCGCGGAGCGAGCCATTAGAAGGCTGGCTAGGTTCAGGCAGGCAAGCAGCAACATGGCCGCGCAAAGGCTGAATACTGCGACCAGCGGCTTGAGAAATTGAGACTGAAGATGCGAGTATCCCTGCAACCCCGGCGCTGCCCCGAGTTGAAAATGCAGGTCGCGAAACCTTTTGATCCACGTTGCATCACCCGGCGCGGATTCATCGAGGATGGGGTTCGAGGCCGCGTGCAACGCAGCGTCGGCCTGCTCCAGCGTGATGCCGGATCTGCGCCGCGCAATCACGCGCATCCACCACGAGTGGTGGCCAGCGGAAATGTTGTCATAAGGCGCATCGATCACCGGCTCGGCCCACAAAGGCACGTAGATCTCCGGCCGCTGCGTCGGGTCCGCACCGATAAAGATCCTGGGCATCACGCCGACCACCGTGAACGGCGCGTTGGCGATGGTCAGGCGCCGTCCCAGCACATCGGGCGCGCGGTTGAACCAGCTCTGCCAGAAGCTCTCGCTGATAACCACCGCAAATCCCGTCGAACTCCCGCCCTTGCGATCGTCCTGCGGATTCAGGTAGCGGCCCATCAGCGGCTGCACGCCGAGCGTCTCAAAGAATTCGCCGCTGACCAGCGCACCGGAGACTCGCACGTTGCCCGAGGAGCCGCGCACCTGCATCTTCCTGCTGCTGAAGCTGCCAACGGATGCGAAGACGTCGTGCCGCTTTTCCAGCGCCCGGAACATCGGCGCGCTAAAGCTGTAGATCGGGTCGGCATTGTCCGTGCGTGTGAAGTGAATCATTGTCAGTTCGTCCGCATGCGGCACCGGCAACGGCCGCAACAACAACCCATTGATCAGGGAGAAGATCGCGGTGTTGGCGCCGAGCCCCAGGGCCAGCGTGAGAATGGCCGTGAACGCAAAGCCCGGCGACTTGCGCAGCTGCCGGAAAGCGAAGCGAATATCGCGCAAGGCTTGCTCAATCACTGGCACGCCGCTCTGCACGCGGTAGCTCTCCCTCGTTTGCGTTACGCCGCCAAACTCGCGCAGCGCCGCGCTGCGCGCTTCATCCGGCGAGAGCCCGCGCTTGCGGTTCTCTTCCGCGGCGAGTTCAATGTGCGCGCGCAGCTCGTCATCGAGCTCGGCGTCGAGCTTGCGCCGGCGGAAGAGCGCGGCGATGCGGCTGAAGAGAACGCGAATCCGATCCATCGCGGCTGCTCCTAACTCGACGCCGTGAGAAAGCGGGCCATTGTCGCGGCGATGCGCTCCCAATTCTTCGCCTCTTCCTCAATGCGCTTGCGGCCGATGCGGCTCAACGAGTAATACTTGGCGCGCCGGTTCGACTCCGACACGCCCCACTCGGCCTTGATCCATCCCCGCTGCTGCAGGCGCAAAAGCGCGGGATAGATCGTTCCCTGGTTCAGCACCAGCGAGTTCCCGCTCACTTGCTCGATGCGCCGCGCAATGCCGTATCCGTGCTGCGGGCCCATGGTCTCCAGCGTCTTCAGCACCATCAGGTCCAGCGTCCCCTGCAAAACATCCGACCGGTCTTCGCCCATCGCTTCTCCTGTTGCCGTTCTACACGTACGCTGCCTCAAACCTCTGTAGATTGTCAACAGGAAAGTGACGAACGGGACACATAACCACAGCGGAGAATTGCTTCGGCAACAAATATGTGGGCGAGACGACCGATCCGCTCTCAGGGACGAACCATCTCCGCGACCAGGAAGTTGCCCATGTGGCATTGCGTCGAGAAGAAGCGAGTCATCGCGTTGGGAAGAAGATTTAGCACCGCGCGCTTGAGTCTGCCGCCGGGCAGCGGAACCAGTGACTCCTTCTGGCCGAAGATTCTGATCTCCTCCACCCTGAACAGGCCCCCGGCAGCGCTGCGCCACTCGGCAGGACGGTAAAAACGCGCCAGCCCGCCGTCGGTGTTGAGCTGAATCGATTCATGCACTGCGGCCGGCGTCGGGAACTTGCCGCGCAGGATAGATTGCAGGCTGCCGATCGCGTAGTAGTTCCAGAAACCCCGGTGGTACACCATGATTTTCGCGTGACCGCCCGGCCGTAACACCCGGTATATTTCTTTGAGGATGGATGCCGTGTTCGCCGAATGGTGGATAACACCCCAGCTCCACACAAAATCGAAGGAAGCGTTGTCGAACAGCATCTGCTCGGCGTCCATTTGCAGCACCGCCGCCTTCAGGCCCCGAAGCTCGAGCCGCTTTTGCGTGCTGCTCACTGCATATTCCGAGAGGTCGATGCCGGTATAGCTCCCGGCATGCGTGGCGAGCAGTTGCGCATGGCTGCCGTTGCCACAGCCAATCTCCAGGACATCTTTCGTTTTCAACGATGGGAAGTCAATAAAGCTGTCGAAGGGGATGTGCTTCCACGGAGCGTAGAGCGTCACGCTCGAAAAGAATCGGCGATCGATCTCGTCGTAGAACTCCGCCGAAAACTCGGGATACGGGATGGCCTGTTTCCAGTCGTATCGCATGGAGTTCTTCTGCCACCACTCCCGGTTCTGCTTTTGCCATGCGTCATGCTGCGCCTCATTTACGGGCAAGGCGATCGGGCTGTCAAAACCTGTTAGCGGAACATACGTCGACGCTTTCTTGGCATGCATTTTCAGGGTCCTCCGGCGCCGGGCCAAATCCGGTCTTCCACCATGAAAAGGGGATTGCATTGGCTTAGAGCGTTTCGCGAATTACGATGAGGCATTTCGAGTTCATCCCAAGTCGGCTCGCCGCGACTAGCCGCCAAGCGACTTCGCTTCGCCCCGCATTCTCTCGAGAACCGCTATAGCCGCAATCGCAACCGCGATCGCCCAGGGGCGGCTGAATGTGCTCTGAATTATATCGGATTCTTGGTTCCACTTCTCGCCGACCATCCGACTCGGTCCCGAGAATGTCGTCAACGATGACCGATTCGCGCTGCTTTTGTAGAATGCGTTTATGACCGATCGCATGGCACTCACCCTCGCTCAGGCCGACCCCGAAGTGGCGGCAGCCATTGACCATGAAACCCTCCGCCAGCACGAAGGGCTGGAGATGATCGCCAGCGAGAACTTCGTCTCCGAAGCGGTTCTCGAAGCGGCCGGCTCGGTTTTCACCAACAAATATGCCGAGGGCGTGCCGGGGCGGCGCTATTACGGCGGATGCGAGTACGCCGACATTGTCGAGAACCTGGCGCGCGACCGCGCCAAACAGCTATTCGGCGCCGAGCATGCGAACGTGCAGCCACACTCCGGCTCGCAGGCCAACGCCGCGGCCTATGCCACGGTTCTGCAGCCCGGCGACACCATTCTCGGACTCGATCTCGCGCACGGCGGCCATCTGACGCACGGCCACAAGCTCAGCTTCAGCGGCAAGCTCTACCGGCCCACGTTTTACCAGGTGCGCCGCGACACCGAAGTGATCGACTACGACGAGCTCGAGGCCATTGCCCAGCGCGAAAAGCCCAAAGTGATCATTGGCGGCGGCAGCGCCTATCCGCGGCTGTGGGATTTCGCGCGCATGCGCCAGATCGCCGACAAAGTGGGCGCGACTTACATCTTCGACATGGCGCACGTCGCCGGACTCGTCGCCGGCGGGGTGCATCCTTCGCCCGTGCCTCATGCGCACATCACGACGACGACGACGCACAAGACGCTGCGTGGGCCGCGCGCCGGGCTGGTTCTGTGCGGCAACGATCTGGCGGCCGCGCTCGACAAAGCCGTCTTTCCCGGCCAGCAGGGCGGGCCGTTGGTGCACATCGTCGCGGCCAAAGCGGTCGCACTGGGCGAAGCGTTGCGGCCGGAATTCAAGACCTACGCGGCGCAGATCGTGGCCAACGCGAAAGTCTTGGCGAGCGCGCTGCAGGAAGCCGGCTTCCGGGTCGTCTCTGGTGGCACCGACAATCACCTCATGCTGGTCGACACCTTCCAGAAAGGCATCCTCGGCTCCGAGGCCGAGCTGGCGCTGGGCAAGGCCGGAATCACCGTGAACAAGAACTCCATTCCATTCGATACCAACCCTCCGCTCAAGCCGTCTGGCATTCGCATCGGCACACCGGCGCTGACCACGCGCGGCATGAAGGAAGCCGAGATGCGGCAGATCGCCTTATGGATTGCGAAGGCTCTCGAGCACCGCGGGGACGGCGCGCTTCTGGCGCGCATTCGCGGCGAAGTGGGCGAATTGGCGAGCCGCTTCCCGCTCTACGCCTGGCGGCGCGCGCCCCTCGCCGTAGGAGTGTAACTCGACCGTCCTCCGGGAACGCAAAACGTGCGTCTCGGCACTTATGTGCATGGGATGTATCTGGGGCTTAGGTCGGTTTATACCGTTTTAGGAAATTCTGTATACGAAGCCGCAGTCGATGAGCCGACGTGACCTTAAGGAACGGC
>JASHTH010000787.1 GCA_030040655.1 Acidobacteriaceae bacterium
TTCAGCCGGGCTCGTAGCCCCGCCTTCACTATAACGACGAACGGCCAGACCGGAATTCGACAAGCCGTCGGGAGAATTTTATTTCTGGGAATTTTTTCGTTCTGGCCGCGGCTTCAGGCCGTTCGCAGGGTGCGCAGGCCAAGTTTTTCTCTGTTTCCAAGGAGGAGATGCTCCCCTCGCCTGCCTTGTCGCGCGGAATCGTATGCGCCGGGTCGACCATCGCCTGCGATCGCACGCGCAGACCAGTCGCCGCGGTCGCTTCGACTGCGACTGGGAACGTCTCGATCGGCCGCCTCGCACGGGAAGCCGGTTCGACTCGCGATCGGGCCCCGGATACTACCTCTCGCAATTGCGCTACACTTACACTCACGCCAGTACAAAACTACCGGTCGGCCTGTCATGACGTCCGAACAATGGCAACGGATAAAGGACCTGTTCGGTCAGGCTCTGGAACTCACGCCGGAGGAGCGAGGCCCTTTCCTCGATCGAGCCTGCGGCGACGATCGTGCCGTGCGGGATGAGGTCGACGCTCTCCTATCTGAAGAGAAGGTCATCCGCCCAAGCTTTCTTCAATCCCGGCCTCGCCTTGAGGAACACGAGGACCCTCGCCAAGGTGCGAGCGACGCGGCTGATGCGCCATGCGCAGGGCAGGTCATCTCCGAACGCTTTCAGCTTATTCGCAGGATCGGTGAAGGCGGCATGGGTCAGGTCTGGCTGGCGGAGCAAAGATCGCCAGTTCGGCGCCAGGTAGCCCTCAAACTCATCCGGGCCGGCATGTACGACGAGTCGGTTGCGAAGCGTTTCCGGGCCGAGCGCCAATCGCTGGCCATTATGGATCATCCCACCATCGCCAAGGTCTTCGACGCCGGCACAACCGCGCAGGGCCAGCCGTACCTCGTCATGGAGTATGTTCCTGGCCTGCCTATCACCCAATATTGCGACCAGAAGAAACTCAAGATAGCCGACCGCTTGGAACTGTTCATCCAGGCGTGCGAAGGCGTACAGCATGCCCATCAGAAAGCCATTATTCACCGCGATTTGAAGCCGGCCAACATTCTCGTCGTCGAGATCGATGGCAAGCCTGTGCCTCGCATTATCGATTTCGGTCTCGCCCAGGCCACCTCACCGCACCTCGATGGCGAGACGTTGATCACGCAACCGGGATATTTCATCGGAACTCCCGGATACATGAGCCCGGAGCAGGCCGACCCGAACATAGACGACCTCGACACCCGCACGGATGTCTACTCGCTGGGGGCAGTTCTCTATGTTCTTCTGGCTGGGGCACAGCCGTTTGAGATCACGACCGGGAAAAGACTGCCGCTCGACCAACTGTTCAAGAAACTGCGCGAAGAGGAACCGCCCAGTCCGAGCGCCAAGGTAAGCGGCGATCGGGAGCGCCTGACCGCAACCGCTGAATCGCGAGGCACCGTGCCCAAACAGCTGGCCCATCAGCTTCGCGGCGATCTTGACTGGATCACGATGAAGGCGCTGGACAAGGACCGCACCCGCCGCTACGGCACCCCTTCCGAGTTGGCAGCCGATATCGGGCGTTATTTGAATCGCGAGCCCGTCAGCGCACGTCCCGCCAGCACTGGCTATCGGTTGCGAAAATACGTTCTGCGGCACACGGCACTGGTGGCGGGGATCGCAACGGTGGTTTTCGTCTTGCTCTCGGGCGCCGCGTTCAGCACATACGAGGCGATGCGCGCCAGTCAGGCGCGACAAGCGGCTCTAAACCAGCGCGACCTTGCGGAACGGCGTTTCAACGATGTGCATAGGCTGGCGAGCGAGGTCATCTTCAATCTCCAGAACCAGCTCCTGGCAATCCCCGGTACGACGCAAGTCCGGAAAGATCTGGTAGCCGTCGCGATCAACTACCTCGATGCCCTGGCCAAAGATGCTGCCACCGATCGTCCCCTGCAAGGGGAGTTGGTCGCCGCATATCTCAAAATGGGCGAGATTCAAGGCGATCCTGGAGGAACGGAAAACCTTGGTGACCTGCCGGCCGCGCTGGAGAGCTACTCGAAAGCCGAACAACTCGCGCGGACGCTTGTTGCCCAAGCTCCCACCAGCCGGGCCAAGGGAGTGCTGGTAGACGCCCTGGTGGCGCAAGCGCGCGCGGCCCATTCTGCCCACCAACCCGCCCGGGCTGCCGCCAAGGCGATGGAGGCTCTCGCGATTGCCCGCGAACGGGTCCGGTCCGATCCCGCCGACGAGGGCGCGCAGTTCCAGCTTGGGGCTGCGCTGCAGTCCGCCGCTCTGTTTGGCGGCACGAAGAATGCGGTCCCTTATCTCGAGGAGCAAACCTCCGTATTCGAGCGGCTGTTGGCCCGCGATCCGGGCGATTCGGACCGCGGGCGAAATGCCGCTCTGGCGCACAAGTACCTCGCCTCATATTTAATGGATGGCCCGGACTTGGATCGCGCGTTCACGCATTTGAAGCGCGCCGAAGAACTGGATGCATCCGCCGTTCGCGCGGCGCCGGGCAATCCAGACCGCAAAATGGGCCTCGCCATCGACCTGAGCCAGTGGGCCGAGTATTACGAGGGCAAGAAAGACTTTGCCACAGCAATCCGCTACACGCGAGCATCCTTGGCGATCCGGCGCGCGCTGGCGTCCGCCGACCCAAAGGACAACTGGGCGCAGGACAGGCTCTCCTACATTCTGACCCAACTCGGAGACTTACAGCTGCATGTGTCGGCCAACGATGCCTTGGCGAGCTACAAGCAGGCCAGGTCAATTGCGGAAAAAGTCCAGACCGAGTCGTTGCGGACAACACTTTTGGCGCGGTCGATTTCGGGCATCGGCGACGCTTACCGGGCGCTCGGCGACAGGGAACGCTCCTGTGCCGCCTACTCGGAATCGATGAAGCTATTCCATGAGCTGATAAAGTCCGGTCCCAGCGATAACAAGCGGGCCGAGGCGACCGAGAAAGCTTACTCCCGTTGCACGGACGCGAATCGATGAGGTCGCATTTGTCAGCCACTGCTCTGAACACCCGGGCTCATCGAAGGGCCAGCCCTGGGCGTATCGCCGCCTGACCTTCTGTGATTCTTCGGCATTTGCAAGCAGCGCCGGGTCTGCCGGGGGACGTCGCAGTTTCCGGCCCGCTGGCAAGCCAGGCATGCCTT
>JASHTH010000788.1 GCA_030040655.1 Acidobacteriaceae bacterium
CCGCGCGGGCGTGTTCGCTGGGCTAGATTCCGAATCCGAATCGATTCCCACCGACCCACCCGCCAGACGGCGCGGTGGGTTTTTCGTTTTTGCGCGCATTCCAAGGGGCGATGCGCAGACGAACCAACACGCGGCCTTTGCGCCGCCACATGCAGGAGAGGAGAGCAGCAGATGAGTCTTGTTCAGGAAAGCCGGATTCCCCGCATCCTTGAGGCAGCGCCCGACTTCGAAGCCAAGTCCACGCACGGCGTCATCCGCCTCAGCGACTACACCTCGAAGGGCAAGTACGTGATGCTCTTCTCGCACCCGGCGGACTTTACGCCGGTGTGCTCCACCGAATTCATCGCCTTCGCGCGTGCATGGGATCGGTTCGAGGAGCTGGGCGTGCAGTTGATCGGCGTGTCGATCGACTCGATCTACTCGCACATCGCCTGGGTGCGCGACATCGAAAAGAACGCCGGCGTCGAAGTCAAGTTCCCCGTCATTGCCGACCTCGACCAGAAGGTCGCCGGGCTTTACGGGCTCGTGCATCCTGAGGCTTCCGATACGGCCACGGTGCGCGCGGTTTTCGCCATCGATCCCAAGCAGACGATCCGCGCCATTGTGTATTACCCGATGCAACTGGGCCGCAACGTCGATGAGCTGGTGAGAATCTTCCAGGGGCTGAAGACGATCGACGCCAACGGCGTGAGCGTGGGCGCGGACTGGAGGCCCGGCCAGGATGTGGTGGTGGGCGCTCCGGCCACTGTGGCCGATGCTGCCAAGCGCGTGAACGGCGGCGGCGCGGGGCTCAAGGTGGAAACCTGGTACCTGTCGAAGAAGGAGCTGGCGGTGAAGTGAAAAGCAAGGGGTCAGTGGTCAGCGATCAGGGGTCAGGAATCAGTAACAGGGCTCAGTGAGTGGGCGTTGGACAGCAGCCATTTCCGAGTTTGCTGTTTGCACGAGATCTGAACACTGTTCACTGACCACTGTTCAGCACCGGTGGCGAAGCGGCTAACGCGCAGGTCTGCAAAACCTGTATACGCGGGTTCGATTCCCGCCCGGTGCTCCAGATCGCTCCGGAGGGCGTGGCGCATCCCGGTTCCTTTCAGATGCGGCCCTCCCCACTCGGCCGGTGCGGCTTTCCCTCGAGAATGCAGGAGAGCCGCACGGCCGTTTATAGCGGTTCCACAGTTGGCCTACCCCGGAGCCACAAAAGCCAAATGGCTCTTTCATTCAGAAAGAGCCACGCTGAACGACACCGGAAACTGGGTACAGTGACTGTGGAACGGCTCAGACGCCGATCATCGGCGCCGCGGGGCGCGTGCGGGTGCGGTCGAGGAACGACTTCATGCGGACCGCCTCCTGCCGCTGCGCAACGACTAGGCGCATTTGCCGGCGAATGTGATCCACATCCATCAGGCTTGCGACCTGCGCTTCGTCCGCAGCGGCATCCGCCTCCAGGCGGGCGATCCGCGCCTCGATCGCCTGGCGAAAACGCGGACTAATCTCGAAGCATTCCTTGCCTGCGCCGGTGGAGATCATCGCAGTCTCCTGCAGGTGCCTTGCAACCCGCCAAAAGAAATTTTCATTCAGGCCTAAAGTTTCTTCGACCTTCGCCGATGTTAGCCGATAAGGGCCGAGTGTGCCAGATTACGACATCGCAACGCATCGAGGTCGTTACGGGGACTTAGGTAATTTGCCTGTCCGGAAATCGATCACTCTGATTCGAAATAAAACACTGCGCGAGTAGAGAGCTCTCGATATCCAGCACAACTTGACCGAATGAATTCGTCCATTGCGGAAGCGTCATGCCCCAGGTTCGGCGCAATACACCGGCGTTCCGAACCTGGGGCACCGCATGGGAGGCTAAATCCGCAGGGCGAATTGTGAATAAATCGGTTCCGTTTCCACTTACTGCGAGTTACCCGCGGCGATATCCAGCACCATCTGCGTTCCGCCGTCGAGGCGAACGTTGCTCTTGGCAAAAAATATTGTGCCGCTAACCGGGCCGTTCGCGTTGCTGGCCAGATACACATTGGGGATCGACGTGGTGCGGATGGCGTTCGGCCCGGATCCGGCTACGACCTGGCCGGGGACTGGACCATTTAGAGATCCCTGATCGCTCGCGCCTGCCGCCTGGGCTGACGTTCCCGGCGCCGCTCCGCTGGGCGCCGACGAAGTCATGCTCGGCCGGCTGCCGGTCGCAGCTCCGCCGCCCGCCGGAGCGCTACCTGCCGGCGATCCTGCCATGGGCGCGCCGCCGATCATGTCCGCGGAACTACCAGCCATCTCGTCGGCTGGAGGAGAAAGCGACTTGATTACGGAATGAATCGATACGGCTTGCCCGCTCTTCAATTGCGCCCGATCAAATCGAACGGCCAGTTCGGAGTTCTGCTGCTGCTTGCTGTGCGGCTTGACCAACGTCACAGTTCCGATCAGCAAGGATCCCTTGGGGATCTCCTTCCCATTCTCTGTCTTGATGGTTTCCTGGGTCTTGGCGATCACCGGATCGCCCGGCTTGGCCGATTTGAGGTCGAGCGACTTCACCAGTTCGGCCTTGACCGGCTTCAATTCCACGGCTGCGGTGCTGCCGGCCGCCTGCGTCTGCGTGTCGCCGGCTTGAGTCTGCGCCGAAGATGCCGGAACCTGAACTGCGGGCGGCGAGAAGGGCGGCTGTGCGATGCCACCTGCCTGCGCCAGAAGCGGGATTCCTGAAAGCGAGAGCGTGGCCAAAGCCACACCGAACAGCCGAGCCGATCTCATAAGCTAAACCTCCAGTTGATGTTGGCTCCTCCGCCCTCCTTTCGGGCGCAGTTCGCCCGTTCCTTTCGTTGCATTTGGATGCAATCGTCGGGAAGGGGTGGGCTGCAGCGCGGCACTTTGCATTTGCCGGATTCGAAACGAGTTATCGGGAATACGAGGTTGCGGTGGGACTATTCTTCGGGGGCCACGGCAAAGTAGCCGCGACGTGTCTGCACTTTGAGACCGTCGCCGCGGCACTCCACGGCGAGATGGCGAAATGTGCCGTCGGCCTTGGCGTTGCTGGGGGTATAGCTGGCTACGTATTGCGTGCGCAGCTCATCCTCGATCTGGCGGAAAGCCGCTTCGAGCTTTTTGCCGTTGTTCCCGACATCGATGAGGCGTCCGCCGGTCTCTTCGGTCACGCGCTTCATCGCCGAATAGCCGGTGTAGCCAAAAGGCCCGAAGGCGGCGCGGTCGGCGATGAGGATAACGTAGGCGATGGTGTTCGCCTTCTCCGCTGCCGCAATCGCCTCGGTGATCTTGTGGTCGCTGCCCTCGTCTTCGCCGTCGGTGAGCAGAATCAGCGCCTTGCGACCCGTCTCAGTCGACATCTTGTCGTTGGAAGCCTGGAAGACAGCGTCATAGAGGACCGTCCCCTTGGGATCGCCGTAGATGGGAACCGTGCCTCCGCCCGCACCGGGAATGCCTGCGGCGCCATTGCCGCCGGCGGTGTTGATCTCGGCGCGGTTCATCGCCCGGGCGAGCAGATGCGCGCTGTTGGTGAAGTCCTGCAGCAGATCGACGTTGACGTCGAAGGAAACCAGAAAGGCCTGGTCTTTTTTGCGCAGGACCTCTTCGAGGAACTGGCTGCCGACCTCCTGTTCCAGCGGGAGAGTGCGGTACTCGCTCCCCGAGGTATCGAGGAGGATCCCGAGAGTCAGGGGCAGATCGCTATCGGCGCTGAAGCTCTTGAGCTTCTGCGGCACTTTGTTTTCGTAGACCGTGCAATCGTCCTTGGTGAGGTGAGGCACCAGGTTGCCCTGCTTGTCTTTCACGGTGAAAACAACGTCGACCAGATTGACGTTGAGTTTCAGCGTCTCCATCGACTGCTGCTCGTCTGGCTGCGCGGGTGCCGTGCTCACCGGCGGCGCGTCGGGCGAAGGCGCAAGCTGGGCCCGCACCGGCAGCGGCAGGCCGGCAAGGCCGAGCAAGAGAGCGGCGATTTTCCAACGAGGAGCCATTCCGGTGGATTCGACGAGAGCGCGACCCCTTTTAATCAATATAGACGCGCAGCCGGTCCTCAAAGAAAGCATACGCTCGTTCCTTGCGCGCGGTCGAGTAACCTGGTGGTGGTTCATTCTCTCTCAGGGGCTATGGCGGTTTAGGAAATGATGTAGCCGAAGAAAGATCGCAAAGTCGACGCGACCACCGGGGTCCCCAACGACATGTCTTCGTCGTTTGGGGTGGGACCAACAGGGAGCGGCGACCTTGGGCAACGTCCGAACGGACTCACTATTTCCTAAACCGCCCTAAAGCCCCAAGTCTTTTTGGGGCAAAATTGGCGCACGGGCTGAAGCCCGTACGCTCCAAACCGACCCGCGGCGAGCAACCTGCGCGCCGGCCGCGCGTCTGATACTCTGACGGGTGGGACCGATCGATAGGCTGCGCCGTCCATAGGGCGAAATTTGCCGGGGCGCCTTCGAACCAGGCGCAATCGTGGGGGTGGCATGGCGGAGAAAGCTGGTTTGACGGTGTTGGCGCTGGCGTCGCTCCTCGTCCTGGGGCCAAAATCGGTCCTCCTGGGCCAACAGCAGCCCCCAGCGGTTCCCGACGCGCCCGCGCCTCAGCCGGCCCCGCCGCTGGCTGACGCCAACGGAGTCAGCGGCCCGATCATGCCGGGCAGCGGCGCTGGCGAGAGCACCGAGCCTCCGTCGGCGGCGGGTAGCGGCACGTCTTCTTCCTCGGCTCCGCCCGCGCCCAGCACGCAAACACCTCCGAAGCCGCTGAAAGATGAATTCCAAAACACTCCGCCCGAGCAAATCGCCCCCGGTCAAATGGGCTCGATGATCCATCTCTACACCAACCTGGTCATCGTCCCGGTGACCGTCAAAGACTCGAAAGGCAAAGAGGTGCCTGGGCTTACGTGGCGGGACTTCAGGGTTTTCGAGAATGGGCAGCGCCAGGCAATGAGCGTTTTCAGCGCGGATCCGGCGGCGCTATCGGTAGCCTTTGTGATCGACCAGAGCCTGACCTCGGACGTGATGGCGAGAGTGAACGATTCGCTCGCTTCCATCCAGGGCGCGCTGACGCCCTACGATGAGATCGCGATCTTCTCCTACAGCCACGGCTCGCAGGAGCGGACAAGCTTCACCGGCGCGCAAAGCGCGCGGGTTCCCGCGGTGCTGGCGCTGACCAAGGAAGCCGGCACCGAGGAGATGCTGCCCTTCAACTCCGGGCCTTTGGCCGCGTGCTCGATCACGCAAAACGGCTCCTGCATTGACCCGAATCTCCAGCCGGGGCGCTCGGCTGGTAACAGCACCTTCATCACTATCCCCAAGGAGATCCACACCCTCAACGACGCCATTCTGGCCGCGGCCAAGGAGCTTTCCACGCGGCCGAAGGAAAACCGTCGCATCATTTACGTAGTTTCCGACGGCAAAGAGGCCGGGAGCAAAGCCACCTACAAAGAAGTGGTGCAGTTTCTGCAAACCAACAACATTACCGTGTACGGCACGCTAGTGGGCGACTCGGCGCGGTGGGGCGAGGGCTACCTGAGCCGCTTTCACCTGCCCTTTCAGATGTACGACAACCGGCTCGTCGGCTACGCCCTGCTTACCGGCGGCGACCTGGACGCCGAAAATGGCGTGAATGGGATCGAGAACAGCTACAAGAAGATCGCCGAAGAGGCGCGCACGCAATACACGCTCGGCTATTACACCCACGAGCCGTTCATCGACGGCAAATATCGCTCGATTGAAGTTCGCGTGGAGCGTTCGGGTCTGGAAGTGATCGCCAAGAAGGGCTATTACCCGTCCGCACTGGACGCGCGCTGATCCGCGAGAACTTCATCCGGCAGATGAAAAGGCCCGTGCACGCGCACAGGCCTTTCGATTCAATCGATCGCGTCTCGACATGCCGCCACGTTGAGACCGGGTGCGCTTTTGCCGCACCAGCGGCCGATCAGGACTTTGGCTCAACCGGGGTGGTCGGCGGTGCAGGAGCAGCGGCCTGCTGTTGCACGGGCGGCGCGGGCGGATTCGGTTCTGTGACGCCCTTCAGACCTTCCTTGAAGCCCTTTAGGCCTTCGCCCAATCCTTTGCCCAACTCCGGCAGCCGCTTGGCGCCGAAGACCAAAAACGCCACAACTAACAGAACGACCAAGTGCCATGGCTGTAGTAAATCGCCCATCTTCTTGTCCTCCGCGCCCGCGGATCGGCGCGTCATCCCACGACTATTGTCGCACAAACATCCAACTTCTGCGCTGGGACCGATGACCTGACGGGAAGTGGGTCAGTTTTCTTCAGGGGCACGGCAGCGTATGACGAATCCCCGCTTGAATGCTTTGCAACGGAGTAGGAGTTCAGTCATGCCGAAAAGAGCCCCTGAGGGCCGCTTTTCTGGCCTCATCTCTGGCGTTTTCGATTCGTCAGACATTGCCGAAAGCCACCGAGTTCTGATTCATAAATAACGTACGGGCTGGAACCCGTACCCTCCGAGCTGAAGGCCGCACTCCCCAAACTGGCCCGCGGGGACCACCGAACGGCCCGACACGGGCCCTGACGGTAGCCCGAGGTGCTCTCAGTTCACCCGCGCGGGGCTGCCCAGGCGCTCCGTCACCATGGCGAAAAACGCGCGCAGATCGTCTTCTTCGCCGGCCGTCAGCCGCCGGTACACCTTCAACAAAGGGAACAGGCGCGAGCCGCGCACCTCGACCGCCGGAACCGCGACCGCGCCGCCGGGATACTGCGTCATCTCCCACGTGCCCGCGTAGCGCCGGCGCAGCACCTCACCCAGGTAGCTGCCCCACAGGCGCACTTCAAAGTCGAGATCGACTTCCGGGCTCTCGCCGACAAGAACAAGAAGGTCGTCGAGCGCATCGATGGAGTCGGCGGAGAAATCGAGCTCGCGATGGAACTCGGCGCGAGCGTGTTCAGCAGCCGCGCGGGCATAGCCTTCCATCATCGCTCCCAGGTCGGGGAACTCGGTCGCCTCCAGCCGCCGGCGCAAGTCGTTTGCCACACCCAAAAGTAAACTCCCGACCGGCCGATTTTGGCAAACGCGGATCGCGCTGTGCTGGGGCGCCGGAGCGCGCTGCAACAGGCTGCAGCACCGGGATGGCGCGACCTGTGGCACACTGGAGTTGAGGCGCCGGAGGCTTCCCAGATGAAAGCCGCCAAGATGTTCGTTGTCGTTGCCGCGCTGGTCGTTGCCGCGGGTTCAGCCCAATCGGCCAGCCGCGAGATTTACCCTGATCCGTCGCAGGCGCGGGCCGATATTGCCGCCGCAATCAAAACCGCATCCGCGTCCCACAGGCGCGTCCTGCTCGACTTCGGCGGCAACTGGTGCGGCGACTGCCAGGTGCTGGACTATTACTTCCATGACCCCGGGAACCTGGCCATCCTCAACGCCAACTTCGTCCTGGTCCACGTGAACATCGGCCACATGGACGAAAACGTAGACATCGCGCGCAAATATGACATTCCCCTGGAACGCGGCGTGCCCGCGCTGGCCGTATTGAACGAAACAGGCAAGCTGCTTTACAGCCAGAAGAAAGGCGAGTTCGAAGCCATGCGCCGCATGGAGTCGTCTTCCGTCACCAGCTTTCTGGTGCAGTGGCGGCCTGCGCGAGCGGGGTGTTCGGTGATGGTGGTGGACTGCTAGCCGACGGACGGGCGCTACTGGCTCAGCGGCGCCAGGTGCTTGGTGTTCTGGTAGGTGTAGGTGATGCGGTGGATCACGGTGACGGTTGACAGCACGGCCAGCACCCAGAGCACCGGAGCCATGACACCCCAATGGTTAAAGAACGCGCCCAGAATGATGAGCACAATGCGTTCCGGCCGCTCCATGAAGCCCACCTTGCATTGGCCGATGAGCGCCTCGGCTCGGGCGCGCGTGTAGCTGACCATCAGCGAGGTCACCATCACGAACGCGACCAGCAC
>JASHTH010000789.1 GCA_030040655.1 Acidobacteriaceae bacterium
CGCCAATGCTTTTGGCCACACGAGTCCAACCTCCGCCGCGCACGTGCTCGAAGACCTCGACGGCCGCATCGATGCGGTGCTGGATGCAGGACCCACGCCACATGGCGTTGAGTCGACGGTGCTCGATCCGAATCGAACGCCAATGACGATCTACCGGCCCGGCGCGGTTACGCTGGAGCAGATTCGTGCGGCGGCCGGAGACGTCGAGATCTTTCAAAGCGAGCGGCCGCTCTCGCCAGAGCCGATGGAAGCGCTGCCTTCGCCTGGCGTGAGCTTGCGCCACTACGCGCCCAGGGCTCGGCTGGTGCTGGTGGGCGGGTCGGCGGAGCGACTCGGCGGCCTCATTCACGATGCGGTGCGCCAAATGCGCGATCAGCGCGTTGGCATCATGCTCCCCGAAGGCATCGAATGCCCGCCCATACCCAAATCGGTTCGAATCTTCCGCTGGGGCCACTGGGCGGTTCCCGAAGAGATGGCGCGCGAGCTCTACGCGGGCCTGAGGAAACTCGATGCGATGCAATGCACGGCGATCGTGTGCCCCCTGCCGAAACGCGAGGGAATCGGCGCGGCGATCTGCGACCGGCTGCAGAAGGCGGCGCGGAGCAGCGATGCGGGCGAAAAAAACACGGAGCGATGAGGCAATTGAAGGAAGAAGCACGCCTCAAGAGGTCATGGACTCCTGCAGACAGGTGTCTTGTTCACCGGAAGGAGGACAACCGCAGATCCTTCGACTCCCCGCTCGTTCGCCCGCGGCGGACTCGGGGTCGCTCGGGATGACAGGCTATTGCTGCTCACGCGAATCCGCGCGTTTCCTGAACGTTGACGGGATCGGAGCTTTACGAAACGATGTTGCCGGCGTCACCCAGCTTGTACATGTACTTGATCGCGGACTTGTAGACGAGCGTTTTCGCGCGGCCGCGCACTTTGAGCGATTGCCGGTCGTACCACTCGATCGTGCCCTCGATATGCTCGCCGTCCTCGAGCACGATTACCATGGGCGTCTGCGACTGGATCTGCTTTTGCAGGTAGAAGAGCTCGGCCTGGCGATGCTTGCTGGTTGACTCCGGCTCATCTTGCGTGAGGTAGTTCGGAGAAAGCAGCGCCGGAGAACTCTGCAGGAAGCGATGCCCCGCCTGGTCGAGACGGAGGCCACTCCGGCTGCGGAGGGCGGGAACGATAGCTCGCGTGCCCATGGTGAACTTCTCCTGAATAAGTCGAGGTTGAAATGCAGCGGTGGCCGGCGCGCCGGCTGCTGGGGAAGCAAGGCAATCGCTGCGCAAACGCCATAGAGATAGATGACCGAAGACGCCAATCCGTTTTACGTCGTACCGCGGCCTGACACACCACGAATTCCAATGGATGCGGATCAGGCCATGGCGGGCGCGACGTTGGACACTTCGGGCCGTTCTCGCCACAGCGCAAGGATGAACGATTCCTGCTTTGGATTATATGCGCGGGTGCGGCGGCGGGTTGTTTGAGCCGGATTCTTGCGGGGCGAAGGTAACGTTACGCGGCACCGCAGGGTGCTGCCGCGGCGGCGCGGTGGCAATTCGCCCATGGCCGGGACTCACCTTCGCTCCAGGCTCACAACCATCGCGTCCAGGGAAAGCGAGCGCAGCAGATTGCGCCGCATTCCCTGCTCCACCTCGACGAGCGCATGGGCAGCGCCGTCGATCCAGTCCACGGCCAGACCCTGCGCCAGGCGCTCGAGTTCGGCGCTCAGGTCGAGATTGCGAATGAGGCCCGGCGTGCCGGCGACGACGAGCAGCAGATCCTCAATGAGGCTGCCGAGGGCGCGCAGCAAATTCAGCGTTTTTTCCTGCCCCTCGGCGCCGGCGCGGTAGCCCTCCGTAGCATGAAAAAGCGCGGAGTAATCGGGCTCGCGCATCGCGGTGTGGAGAAGAACCAGCGCGTCGATGCGGCTGGCCAGATAGGCTTCGAGATCGATCGTCAACGCGCGGCCGACTGCGCCTTCGGCTAGCCTGGCGGCGAGCGCGAGATCCTTGGCTTTGAGCTCGGGACGGCGGCGGGCCAGCAGCGCTTCCAGCTCGGCGGCCGGCAACGCGGCCAGCCGGTGCAGCACGGCGCGGGAGCGGATGGTGGGCAGCAGCTCGTGCGGATTCTCGGTGAGCAGGATTAGCGAAGTGTTCTCCGGCGGCTCTTCCAGCACTTTCAACAGGCTGTTCGCCGCCTCTTTTATAAAGGCCGACGAGGTGAAGATGGAAAACGATCGCCGCGCCTCGACCGGCGGGCGGTAATAGGCGGCGTGAATGACCTGGCGCACCTGGCCGAGCTTGATGAGCAACTGCGGCGGGTCCGGCGGAACGATAAGCACGTCGGGGTGCGTCTGCACGTAAATGCGCGTCTCGCGCTTGTCCACATCGCGCAGCTCTTCGCGGGCCGCCACGGCCTCGGCGACACGCTCGTCGAGGTTGGCGGCTTCGCCGATGCGGACGCAGTTGGAGCAAACGCCGCAGAAATCGGGCAGACCGTCAGATTGGGTGGGATGAAGGCAGTTGACCGCTCGGGCCAACATGAGCGCCAGCGTGTACTTGCCCGCACCGCGCGGCCCGGCGAGGATGAGCGCCTGCGGGAACCGCTCTGCGCGGATGCACTCGCGCAGCCGTGTGACGGTTGGCTCGTTGCCGATAAAATCCTGAAAGCCCACGTTCTTGAGGCTAACGCATTTTTCTCACCCGACGGAGGGCGCGGAATTGTGCTTGGCGCTGCCCGCGCCCATCAGCACCAGCGAGCGTTGGGCAAACGGCGAGTAAACGAGCAGCGCCGTGCAGGCCAGAGCCAGCCCGAAGTTGATGTGATGCAGCAGCAGGAAGGGCGAGAGCGACCAGAGAACGTCGAAAACGAGCAGAAACGGCCAGATCCTGAGGAGTTTCTCGCGGACCGCGGGCGGGCGAAAGATCACAGCACAGAGTATGAAGGCGCGCACGGGAATGAGGATGGCGGCGGTGACGATCAGAAGGCGGAAGACAAAGGCCGCGTTCGGCAAAGGCGACACAAGATCGCGGATTTCCGCGAGATTGGCCAGCGCGCCGACGTAAAAAGCCAGATACATCATCTGAAACAGAATGAAGATGGTTTGCACCACGCCATGCGGCGACTTGGGCAGGTCTTCTTCGGTGGCCAGGATGCGGCTGCGCGGCCTGATTGCAGGCTGTGGCAAAGCCGCCATTGATTTTTCCGCCGGCAGGATCGGCATTTCCGGGCGAGCTTCGGGCTGAGCAGTAGTTCCCAATCCATTCGCGGCGATGCGCTCAACGGGGGCAACGAATCGGTAGCCCCGGCGAGCGAGAGTCTCGACAAAGCGCGGACTGCTCGCCGTGTCGCCGAGCGCTTCGCGAATGCGATTCACCGCCGAGTTTACCCCGTGTTCGGTGTCGACGAAAACACCGTCAGGCCAGAGTGCGCGCGCGATCTCCTCGCGCGTGACGAGTTCGCCGGGCCGTTCCAGCAGCATGAGCAGCATTTGGAAGGGCTGCGCGTTTAGCTTGATGCGCATTCCCTGGCGCCGAATCTCGCCGGTGGTCACGTCGGCTTCGAAGGCTCCAAAGCGATAGCGGCGCGGTGGGCTGGGATCGGTCATGACGGATTGGCCCCAGTGTATTCGATCGGGACCGATCCGAAGGGCCGGCGGTAGGCTATTTTGACTGCTCTATCCAGATCGAAGGTTGAAGTGTTCTTGTCAATGGCAGAACCTCGAGCGATTGCCGTGGAGACCAAGCCGCTGCAGAGCTCTTTTTTCACGATGGATCATGTTATAGTGGCGCCATGCTGCGTGTGTGGCGAACGATTCTGGTGGCGGCTCTCTTCACGAGCCTGGTTGCGCCACCCGGGTTGTGCAGCGCCGCGTGCCGCCGGCCAACGCACAATTGCTGCGCAAGCCCGATGCAGGCCAAGCGCAATTGCTGCAGCCACGCTGCCGATTCGGCGCGCGTGGTTTCGCCGCAAGATGTCCGGGCGCTCGCGGTTCCCGCCGTTGATTGGGCGCAGCCCGCATGCAGTGCGGCGATCGTTGACACGATTGCTTCCAGCCTTCCTGCGGTTTTCGGCCGACCGACAATTGAATCATCCCCTCCTGCCATTCTTCGAATCTGACTCCTCCGTCTTCCGGCAATGCTGTGCGCGGTTCGACTCGAGCTGTGCTTTCCTGCCATGCCTGCGTCGGGAGGAATTGGTGTTGCGTTCTGGATTTGTGGGAATTGCGCTGCTTGCGGCGCGGTGTGCCGGCGCACAAATGGCGATGAATATGGGCGGCGAGGCGAGGTCGTTCACCGAAAACGTCCAGCGCCACATTGGGTCAGGGACGGATCTCGAGCCGGCCTCAAACGTGGAGCCGATGCTGATGCAGATGCGGCCTGGCGGATGGATGCCGATGCTTCACGGCGAGGCGATCGTGACGGAGCAGCAACAGACCGGCGCCCGCGGGCATGACAAGTTTTTCGCGGTGAACTGGCTCATGCCCATGGCGCAGCGCGAACTTGGCAACGGCCAGCTCACGCTGCGGGCCATGTTCAGCCTGGAGCCCGCGACGATCTCCGGGCGCTATTACCCCGAGCTCTTCCAGCAGGGCGAGACGGCGTTCGGAAGAGCCATCGTCGATGGGCAGCATCCGCACGATTTGTTTATGGAACTGGCTGCTATCTACGATTTCCGGCTTGCGACGCATGGACTCTTCTCTCTCTATGCCGCGCCGGTGGGCGACCCGGCGCTCGGCCCGGAGGCGTTTCCGCATCGGCCGTCGACCGGGGACGATCCGCTGGCGCCGCTCGGGCACCATTTGCAGGATTCGACGCACATCGCGGACGACGTCGTTACCGGAGGCCTCGCTTTGGGCCGTGAGCAGAAGGGCGTGCGTTTGGAAGCGAGCGGTTTCCACGGACGCGAACCGGACGAGAATCGCTGGCACATCGAAGTGGGCGCAATCGACAGTTGGTCGGCGCGAGTATCCGGCACGATTTCGAAGGATTGGATCGCGCAGGTTTCGCTCGGACATCTGCACTCGCCGGAGGAAGCGCATCCAGACGAGGATATTCTGCGGCAGACGGCGTCACTGGCATTGCATCACGATTTTCCCGTCGGCTCGTTCAATGCCATCGCGGTGTGGGGACGGAATCATACGGATGGTTCTCCGATCGACGCGACGGGATATCTGCTCGAGGCTGCACTGCATCGGAGCGGGCGCGACACGATGTGGACGCGAATCGAAAATGCCGACCGCACGACCGATCTGCTGGGTGAGGCAGCGCCGCCGACGGAGAGCGTTGTCGGCCGGGTGCAGGCGTACACCGGCGGTTACGCGCATCTCGTGTGGAGCTGCGCGCACGGATCGATGGAGTTGGGGGCGCAGTGGACGGGATACAACGTTCCGGAAAGACTGGCGCCGCTGTATGGGCAGCATCCGTTTGGCGTGGCGGGGTTGCTCAAGCTCCAGTTGGGACATGAGATTCGATGATCGCATTCGGATCAAGCCTATAATCGCTGAAAGACTCGATGTCGTCGCCTAGGAGGAAGTTGGAAATGAGGATACTGTCCGTGCTCCTTCTCACGCTCGGGGCTTCTGCCGCTGTAGCTCAGCAGTCCGCGCCAGCAGACCTGCTGGAGGCCGAACAGAAATGGAACGAGTGCATCCGTATACGTGACGTTAAGTGCGCCGAATCCTATCTTGCGCCAGGCTACACGCTCGGCGTAGCCGAACCGGGCACGCCTTTGTTGCAAACGCAGCGGGACCGTTGGCTGGCTAACCTTCCCGGATACCGTATATCCGAGATGCATATGGGTGACAAGCTGGTGCGGGTCTATGGCGACACAGCCGTGGTCAGCTACCCGTACCGCCAGCAGGCGAACACGCGTGGGGTTGAGGTCACAGGCGATTTCCTCGTCACGGACGTTTGGGTGAAACACTCGAACCAATGGCAAGTAAGCTTGCGGTTATCGAGCCGATTTTTTTCTACGAAGTCTACTGACACGAAATGAGTTGCGGCTGCTGCAGGAGGCCTTTTGGAACGCGGAAAAAGAAACCCTGACCGGCTGCCGGGACAATTCTTGATTGGCCGGTAGTTAGCGGCGCTTACCGCCCAGAAACGGCGTTTTCCCAGGTTGCGGCGCTAGAGGATCTCCGGCGACGGACCACAAGCTAAATTGGTCCGGGCTCGTCGCCGGTTCCCGGTCAGCCGAACAGCGCCATCACTGCGTGATTCACCACGAACGCCGCGCCATAGGCCAGCGCCAGCATGTAGAGGAATTGGATGGCCGGCCACTTCCAACTATTGGTTTCGCGGCGGACGACGGCCATGGTCGAAGTGCACTGCATGGCGAAAGCGAAGAAGATCATCAAGCCCAGCGCGCCGCCCAGCGTCATGTCGTGGTGAAGAGCGGTCTGCAGACTGAGAGACTGCGTGCCCGGGTCTGCGCCG
>JASHTH010000790.1 GCA_030040655.1 Acidobacteriaceae bacterium
CCCACCAGCGCCGGCGTCATGATCTCGTAGCACAGCGGGTTGGCCAGCATGCCGTGCTGGTGAATGCCCGACTCGTGCGCGAAAGCGTTGTCGCCCACCACGGCTTTGTTGGGCGAAGGCTTGAAGGTGATGATCTGCCCCAGCACCTGGCTGGTCGAATAGATCTGGTCGAGCTGGATGCTCGTGGTGACGCCGTAGTGGTCCTTGCGCACATAAAGCGCCGCGGCAATTTCTTCCAGCGCCGCATTGCCCGCGCGCTCGCCGATGCCGTTGACGGCGCATTCTACCTGGCGCGCGCCGGCAGAGATGGCGGCCAGCGAGTTCGCCACGGCCAAGCCCAGATCGTCGTGGCAATGGGAAGAGAGAATGATGCCCTTCTCGTCGACAGCCGGGATGCGTTCGCGGACTTCGCGGAACATCTGCGCGTACTCCTCGGGCGTGGAGTAGCCGACGGTGTCCGGCATGTTGATGGTCGTGGCCCCGGCTTCAACGGCCACGCGCACCATCTCGACAAGGAAGTCGCGCTCGGATCGTGTAGCGTCTTCGGGCGAGAACTCGACGTCGTCCACCAAGGAGCGAGCCAGCCGCACCGACTCGCCGACGCGGTCCAGCGCCTCCTCGCGGCTGATCTTGAGCTTGTACTCGAGGTGCAGATCGCTCGAAGCGAGAAAGACGTGGATGCGTGGCCGCATGGCGTGCTCGATGGCGCGGGCGGCGATTTCGATGTCTTCGTTCTTGGCGCGCGCCAGCGAAGCGATGCGCGGCTTGCGGATGGCCTGGGTGATGGTCGCGATGGCCGCAAAATCGCCTTCCGAGGCCATGGCGAAGCCGGCCTCGATCACGTCCACGCCAAGGTCCTCGAGCGCATGAGCCATGGTCAGCTTTTCCTGCGTGGTCATGCTGCAGCCGGGCGACTGCTCGCCGTCGCGCAAGGTCGTGTCGAAGAAGACGACGTGGTTGGTGGTCATAGGCGTTGGCCTCCGGGGAGGGGAAACCGCTCGCGAACATCTCTAGTTTCTCGCAATTTTGGTATATAAGGCAAAGTTATTGTTTTTTGAGAGTAGATTAGAATCGCTTATATAGCGTTTAGAGGCCAGGGAACAAGAACAGGAAGAGGAACGGGGGACTAAGAGACTAAGGGACTAAGGGACTAAGGGACTAAGGGACTAAGGGACTGAGGGACTGAGGGACTGAGGGACTGAGAGACTGAGGGACTGGGGGACTGAGGGGCGATGATCCGGAGCCTGATCGGCGAAAGCGGCGCAGGCCAGCCCCTGATCCCTGACCCCTGAGCACTGTCGCCGGAGGCAACATGGAGTTAAGCCAGCTGGAAACCTTCCTCGCCGTCGCCGAAGAGCGCAGTTTTTCGCGCGCGGCGCAGCGTCTGCACCGCACCCAGCCGGCCGTGAGCCAGGTGATTCGCAAACTCGAGGCCTCGGTGGGCGAAACGCTCTTCGACCGCGCGGCGCGTGACGGCTCATTGACCGCGGCCGGCCTGCTGCTGCGCGATTACGCCTTGCGCTTGCTGGCATTGCGCCGCGAAGCAACCAGCGCCTTGGACGAGCTGAAAAGCCTGGAACGCGGAAGGCTGCAAATGGGAGCCAACGAATATACCTGCATGTATCTGCTGCCGGTCGTCGACGCGTTCCGAAGCCGATATCCGCACATCAGCGTTGCGGTCAACCGGACGCTTGCCAGCCGGATCCCCGATGAGTTGAACCTGCGCAGCTTCGAAATCGGCGTACTCACGTTCCGCGCCGATCCGGAACAGTTCCGCGCCATCGCCGTTTATGCCGACAGTCTTGCGCTGATCGTCAGCCCCGGCCATCCGCTCGCGGACAGGGAGCGCGTCTCAATCACGGATCTGGGCCGCGAGAACTTCATCGCCCATAACGTCGCTTCGCCCATGCGGCGCAGGGTCATCGAAGCCTTCCGGCGCTACCGCACCCCGCTCAACATGGGCATCGAACTGCCTACCATCGAAGCGATCAAGCGGTTCGTCGCCATGGGCAACGGAGTCGCTCTTGTTCCGCACCTGACGGCGGCGCGGGAACTCGAAACCGGCGAGCTCAAGCGCATCTCGGTCGACGAGCTCGAAGCCCGCCGCGTACTGCGCCTGGTCCTTCGCAAGCAGGCTACGCTCTCTTACGCGGCGCGCGCTTTTCTGCGCACGGTGCGAGCACTGGCCAAGGACAAGGGCCCGCCGTTCTATTACCAGTTTGAGCGAACGGGGTGAAGGCCAGGGACTAAGAGAATGAGGGACTGAGGGACTGAGGGGCTAAGGGACTGAAGGGCTGAAGGAGCATGCGAGCGTTGGAACACGGGATCGGGATTCGTGCTTTCGTGGCGGCAGGTTCTTTGTTTCCTATTCCTCAGTCCTCAGTCCCGAGCCCCTCAGTCCCTGCAGTCACGGTCCCGTTTCTCCTGCTCATGCGTCTATAGCCTCAGATCGTTTCCGGAGCAAGGCATGAATCGGGCGCTGGTCCGGCGGCAGAAGGCCGATCCGGCCAGTTACAATGCTGCTAGCGGGGCACGGCACGACCGGTGCGCCGGAATCGACAAGCTCGTGGCCGGCGGACGGTTGCGCAGTCGTGAGGTTCATTTCCGAATGAAGAAGATCGCCTTGTTTGCATTCCTGCTGGCCGTGTGCGCCTCGGCGGGGTGGGCTCAAGAGAGCCGTCAGGACATCAGCCTTAGTGGAACCGGAGTGATCGAGCCGTTTTCCGCGTCGCAAACCGACGTGCAGGTGCACTCGACCACGGCCTACGGCGCGCTGCTGAGCTACCGCTTCATGCTGACGCCCTCGAGCGCTCTCGAAGCTAATTATGGAATCACGTACCAGAACTCGATCTCCTACCTCATCAGCAATACGAATCACTATCTGGTCAACACGCGCACCCAGGAGGCATCGGCCGCTTACGTTCACTCCTTCGTCTTCCGCAAGTTCAATCCCTTCCTTGAAGCCGGACCGGCCGTGCTCATTTTTCTGCCCATCCGCAACTCGGGCACAACGTCGCTCGATGTCAAGCAGCAGACCGCGGTCAGCGGCTTGTACGGCGGCGGTTTTGCCTACGAGGTCAGCCCCAGCTTCGACATTCGCGCCGAATATCGAGGCCTGGCGACCAAAGTTCCCACCTTCGGCGACACCGCCCTCAAAACCAACAAGTGGTACAACATCAACGAACCGGTCTTCGGCGTGGCGTATCACTTCTAACGAGGGACTAAGGGACTGGGGGACTACGGGGCTAAAGGACGAGCGCGACGGATCGCATGCCCGACGATCGCCCGGTGGTGCAACTGAGAACTGCGAACTCATTCTTTGATCTTTCGCCCCTGGTCCCTGACCCCTTACCCTGGCGGGGTCACGCCAGCACCATCACCATTGCGCCTGCGGTGATGAGCAGACCGCCCACGATCGCGCCTGCCGTCAGTTTCTCGCCCAGCAGCAGCCATGCAAATGCGATGACCAACGGCACGCTGAGCTTGTCCAGCGGGGC
>JASHTH010000791.1 GCA_030040655.1 Acidobacteriaceae bacterium
TGAATCTCCTTCTGCAAATCGGGCGACAGCACCTCGTCGGCGTCGAGGAGTAGCGTCCACTCCGACGTGCACAGGTCCAGGGCCACGTTCTTCTGCTCGCCATGCCCGCCAAAGGCGTGGTAGCTCGCCTTTGCGCCGAACGACTGCGCAATCTCGATCGTCCGGTCCGTCGATCCTGAGTCCACGACGACGATCTCGTCGGCCCAGCGAACGCTTTCCAGGGTCCGCGGCAGGTTCGCCTCCTCGTTCATCGCGATCATGGCCACCGACAGCGTCTTGCGCATCGATGGCAGAATAAATGAGCCGCCGTTTATCGGCTTGAACGCCCTGCCGGCCAGCTTCGGTTCGAACGACAATGGATTCCCTCGATGACCGCGGTGCTCGCGATTGTGGCGTGCCGATTGGACTGCCGGAAAGAATCCTGATCTCGACGATAAATCACGAAAAATCAGCAGCTTAAATGTTTCAAACCGCCTTGCTGGAACGCCCCTTGAACCGGTAAAATAAAGCTATCGCCCGCGGACCCGGCCTCGCCTTCACCGGAACCCTCCAGACGCCCCTCCGCCGAGCGAAACACATCTATGGCCGACAACAGAAATCCCCAGCTCCCGCTCGACGGAGGAACTCCGCCCGACGGCGGCTCCAATCTCGTTCCCATCAATATCGAAGAAGAGATGCGCCGGTCGTATCTCGACTACTCGATGTCGGTGATCATCGGGCGGGCGCTGCCCGACGCGCGCGACGGCCTCAAGCCCGTCCACCGGCGCATCCTTACCGCGATGGACCGCGAGGGCCTGCAGCACAACAAGAAATACTCCAAGTGCGCCGGCGTGGTCGGCGAGTGTCTGAAGAAATACCATCCCCATGGCGATTCCGCCGTGTACGACGCGCTGGTGCGCATGGCCCAGCCATGGTCGCTGCGCTACCCGCTCATCGATGGCCAGGGCAACTTCGGCTCCGTCGACGGCGACCCTCCCGCGGCATACCGGTACACCGAGTGCCGGATGATGCGCATCGCCGAAGAGATGATGGCCGACATCGAAATGGAAACGGTGGACATGGTTCCCAACTTCGATGAGACCACCAACGAGCCGGTCGTGCTGCCCACGCGCATCCCCAATCTGATCATCAACGGCGGAAACGGCATCGCCGTGGGCATGGCCACCAACATCCCGCCGCACAACCTCACCGAAGTGGTCAACGCGACCATCGAGCTGGTCAAGAATCCCAAGGCCGGCCTCATCGAAGTTCTCAAGCATGTGCAGGGGCCCGATTTCCCCACCGGTGCTTTCCTCTACGGCCGTGCCGGCATCGCGCAGGCTTATAAAACCGGCCGCGGCCGCTTTATTGTGCGCGCGCGTGCGGCCACCGAGAACCTGACCAAGGAAAAGCAGGCCATCATCGTCACCGAGATCCCCTACCAGGTGAATAAGGCCAAGCTTGTCGAGCGCATTGCCGAGCTCGTCAACGACAAGGTAATCGACGACGTAAGTGACGTGCGCGACGAGAGCGATCGCGACGGCATGCGCATCGTCATCGAGCTCAAGCGCGGCGGCCAGCCTGAGATCGTGCTCAACCAGCTCTACAAGCACACGCAGATGCAGGAAAGCTTCTCCATGATCTTTCTCGCCGTGCTGAATGGTCAGCCGCGCGAGATGGGCCTGGATGAAGCCATCCGCTGCTTCATCAATCACCGCATCGACGTGGTGCAGCGCCGCACCGTTTTCCTGCTGCGCAAGGCGCGCGAGCGCGAGCACATCCTGGAAGGCTACAAGATCGCGCTCGACAACCTCGATACCGTCATCCGCATCATTCGCGCCTCGGGTTCGCGCGCCGAAGCCCGCGAAAACCTCTATGCCTGGGGCAAGGGAAACGAGATCGTGATCACGCTCGACCGCGAGCGGCTGCCCAGCGAAGAGCGCGGCCTCACTCTTGCCCAGATCGACGCCATCCTCGAACTGCAGCTCTACCGGCTCACGCAGCTCTCCATCGACGAAATCCTGAACGAGCTCAAGGAAATTCGCGTACGCATCGCCGAGTACGAAGAGATCCTGGCTAGCGAGAAAAAGCTGCGCTCGGTCATCGTCAAGGAACTCGAGGAGGTCCGCGAGAAATACGGCGACAAGCGTCGCACCGAGATCATCGACGAGAGCGCCGAAATCCAGCTCGAGGACCTGATCGCCGATGAGACCGTCGCGGTCACGGTCAGCCACCAGGGCTATCTCAAGCGCACGCCCATCTCCATCTATCGCCAGCAGCGCCGCGGCGGCACGGGCCGCACCGGCATGAAGACGCGCGAAGAGGATTTCGTTTCGCAGCTGATCGTCGACTCCTCGCACGCTTTCCTGCTCTGCTTCACCAACTCCGGCCGCGTCTACTGGCTCAAGGTCTACGAAATTCCCGACGTCGGTGCAGCGGGCAAAGGCAAATCCATGCAGAGCCTGCTCAGCCTTCAGGCCGGCGAGACGGTGCGCACTATCCTGCCGGTGCGCGATCTCGAAGAAGAAGGCAAATTCATTTTGTTCGCAACCCGCAAGGGCACGGTGAAGAAGACGCCGCTCAAGGACTTCTCGAACGTCATGTCGCGGGGCATCATCGCCATCGGCATTGAAGAGGACGACGAGCTGGTGGCCGCGCGCATCACTGACGGCTCGCAGATCATCTTCCTGGCCACGCACCTGGGCATGGCCATTCGTTTCGAAGAGGCGGATGTGCGTTCCATGGGCCGTCCGGCGTACGGCGTGCGCGGCATCGATCTGAGCAAAGACGATTATGTCGTCGGCGTCGCGGTAACTCCCAAGGAGCATGAGCTCGGCGCGTATCGCATTCTCGCCGTCACCGAGAACGGCTTCGGCAAGCGCACCGACGTCGAAGAGTACCGCCTGCAGTCGCGCGGCGGCAAGGGCGTGAAGAACATGAACGTCACGCCGCGCATTGGCCGAGTGAATACGATTCAACTGGTCGACGACGCTTCGGAGCTGATGGTCATCAGCCAATGGGGCAAGATCATCCGCATCGACACCAAGACCGTGCGCGCCGCCGGCCGCGCCACGCAGGGCGTTCGCCTGCTCAACCTCGAACCTGAAGACAGGGTCGCCGCGGCCGTCATCATCCCGCCTGAAGAAGTGAGCAAGGAAGAAGAGCCGCCGACGCTGCTGCAGTGAGGCTTTGGACAGTAGCCTGCGGCCACCGATCGAAGGCCGGCGTTGATTCTAGCTCTCCTAGGTCTCAAAAGCGAGGCCTAGCATAAAGTACGCGAAGTTGTACCACTTGCCGGACTCAGTGTTCACCCAATATCCCAATCGATTGTTGTGTCGAAACCTGTATTCTCGCAGTGCTTGGCAAAGCTTATCGTGTTTGCGACTTTCCGTTTCACGTCTTCCGGCGCATCGTCTTCCTCAGTTGGCATGTTTGCCTTCCACATGGCTCCAGGTATCAATCCCTTAATCCAGTTGAGGGCGATCTGCGGCTCGGAAAGCGCCTCACAGCCTGGCTTAAGAGGGATTGCATACTGAACCAGGAAATTTGCGTACTCTGGTTGAAAGTCAGCGCCGTTTAATTGTTTCGCCGCCTTTGCTCCACGCCTTAATGCGGCAATAGCAGACGGGGTTAACATTCCGCCAATCCACTCTTGTTGCCGCTCCCATCTGGAAGCTTCTGCGGTCGGCTCACCCAAGCAGGCTGGCCCGCCTCTAACACTTACAATGCAATCACCAAACGAAATCGCGCTACGTAGCCGGATACCGTAGAATGAATTTATCCTGATGACCTTAGAAACGCATTGAGCAAGCCAAACAACTGCATCTGCTTCCGCTATAGCGGCATCTATAGCGACAGTTCCGTTGGTAAGATGTGCACGGCTAAAAAGGGAAGTATTCTCCCAATCCGGGCGACGCACGAGCAAGATCGTATCTGAAATCACTACCGAGTAAATTGCGGCCCCGGGTCGATATCCCATGCGCTCGAGCTGTTCACCGCTAAACGGAGGCAGACCGGCGCGATATGCCGGACCATCTAAGTTATAAAAGGGCTCTGCGAAACGCTCAGCTATTTCCTCCAAAGGCTTCGTTTTGAGCAGCGCCTTCATTCCTAAAATATCGATTGCCGCTACTGCCACCGGCGATATTAAGCTATCTGCCTTCGTAAATTTGATTGCACTTTTGGCCAGACTGGAAGCAGCGCGATCTTCGTCTGATTTTGGGTTCGTTACCCAAGGGCCAGCCCATTCGTTCAGTATTTCATCTCGCCGCGTCATAAAGGCCGACTTCTGACCGTGCTGGAGTACCATCCGGTTCCCAGCGGGCTTTTTGTGCTCCAAGCGCCCCGACGCCCCATCGACCCGTCGTCGAGGACTGTGAGGCCGTCCGGCACCTTCGCTAGCAGGGCTCGAGTTCTCCATCCTCTCTGCGGCGATGCCGACGAATCGTCTTATCCATCGGCTTGTTGGGGTCGCGAACAACTCGGATCTTTGCCCACGCCGCGAGGCTCAATTCGCTCACGAGGGACAGCCGCCCGCCCATCGAGAGGTTGCGCCAATTCTTCACCTGTTCTTTCAGGTGCTCGGGCACATAGCCGTAGGGAAATTTCGATTCGTCCAATTTCAAGGGTCGTACCCTCCTTCTCCCCGAAATTGAGAACAGCACCCCCGGCTTCTATGTCGTCCAATCCTCTACGGCCAGTCCCTTCACCCGGTTGAACTCTCGCGTGTTCGCCGTTACGAGCGCCAGGTTCCGGGCCAGCGCCTGCCCTGCAATCAGCGTGTCGTATTCGCCGATGCGCTTGCCTCGCCGCTCCAGATCGACGCGAATCTCCCCTGCAACTCTCGCGTCTTGTGCGGTGAAATCGAGCATGACTAGCTCGCGGCCCAGAAACAAGGAAAGCGCCCGCGCGTTCTGCGCGACCAGTTCACTCTTCGCAACACCGTACCAAAGCTCATGGACTGCAATTGCCGATGTCGCCAAAGATGCCCCTGCGCGCGCTGCGCGAATATAACGCGCTCGAACTTCACGCGAAGTGCCGTTGATCAGCGCGATGCAGACATTCGTATCGAGCAGGTAATTCACTTGAAGTACTCACGAATCGGCGCCAGGTTCTGATTTCGGCCTTCGGGAAGGATCGGATCGCCTCGCAGCGCGTCGATCCGTGCAAACCACTCTTCGAGCGATTCGTCGTTCGACTCGGTGAGCGGCTCGAGCAGGATGCCAGCGCCCATGCGGGTGATTCGCACACGATCGCCCGCGAAGCGAAATTCCCTGGGCAGCCGCACAGCCTGGCTGCGGCCGTTCCAGAAGAGCTTGGCATCGGTCGGCTCGGGATCAGGTTTTGCTTTAGCACTCATTTCAGCGCCCGATGATATATAACAGCAGTATATACCAGTTGATTGTCGAACCGTTCAAGCGTGGCCGAAGAAAACCAACGATTCTCGCAAGATCTACGAACACTTATCGGACAAATCCGCACCCGGATCGCTACTTTCTCTTGAATGCCGGGTCAAGGTACACTGAAAGGGCTCTGGCGGTTCTTCGCTGTCTCCCCCAATGGGCCGGTTGCTGTTCACATTCTTTCTGCTGGCGGCGTTTTGTGTATCGCTTGTCGGCGCCACTCCGGCTCATGCGGAGAGGACGTATCGTCCTATTCCCGCGAAGGCAGGCGCGCATGGCAATACGCGCTATTCGAGCGTCCGCTCCCATCGCGCTTCACGTCGTCGCGCTGGAGTCCATACTCGGCAGACCACCTGGCAGCCGCGATGGCGCGCCGCCGGCCACGGCTCTCATCGTCCCGCCGTTCTTCATGCTGCCGCCGCTTCCCGCCTGCGCTCCGCAACGCTGAGAGCGCACCGCATCGCGCCGCCGGCGGTGGAGACGCCGGTCAACCAACCAGTCGAATCCCGGCCTGAGCCGGCTCTCGGCACGTCGCCGGCAGAACCTGCCCTAGCACCGATCGTTTCCTCCGCAGACGCCTCACCCGCCGAACCTTCGCCCGATTCCGCCCCCGCCGTCGACCCACCTTCCGCCGAATCTTCGCCTGCCGCCGCCATCGCTCCTGCCTTCCATCCGCACGAGACCCTGCGGGCTGCGGAGACGGAACCTACGCCCACGGCCCCGCCCGAAACCGCCACGCTGCGCATTCCTAAAACTTACGTTCCGCCCCTGCTCGGCTCGCGCGAGTCGCTGATCCGCCAGAACGAGCGCAGCGAGGCGGAAGGCCTGGAGCGCATTGAAGACGAAGCGGACCTCAACGATCGCATCGCCCGCAAGCTGCTCGTGCCGCTGCCGGTCTCCTCGGCACTCGCAGTGAACGAGAACCTGCCCGAAGAGTTCCGCTACTGCCGCCCCTGGACGGCGCGCTTCCTCGCCGACCTGGCCCGCGCGCACGATGCCGTCTTTCACCGCCCCATCGTCGTCAGCTCGGCGGTGCGCACCGTCGCGTACCAGAGGCGCCTGGAGCGCATCAACGGCAACGCCGCGCCGGCCGAGGGTGACATCGTCAGCCCCCATCTGACCGGCGGCACCATCGACATCGCCAAAGAGGGCCTGCCGCGGCAGGAATTGGCCTGGATGCGCGCCTGGCTCAAGCCTCTTCAGGATTCGGGCAAGATCGACGTCGAAGAGGAGTTCCAGCAAGCTTGCTTCCACATCACCGTCTATGAAAGTTATGTGCCGCCCGAACCCGCCCGCCACTCCGGCGCAAAACCCCGCACCCGCCGCCACACATCGACGATCCCTAACGCGCTGGCCGTGAAAACCATGTAAGCCGGCCGAAGCGGCTTGTCGATGATCTCTCCGGCCTCGCCCTCTTTTTCGCTTGCCACCTTATCCATCGCCGCAGCGATCGACAGGGTGGGGAACCGGATTCATCGCCTCCACGTACTTCAAGCAGCCTGACCTGAAATTGATTGTTCATTCAAGGGCATTCAAGGGTACAATCGCGGGCGAAAGCCATCTCTTCTCGATTTCGCAGCACCGTCTTTGCGTCATCTTGGCGAAATTGCAACCGCCTGATCGCGGATTCTGTTGGATCGCAGAAGAGGTGCGGGACATAAACTTCGGCTTCTTGAGAGGCGGAATCATGAGCGATATGCAGACCCAACCGGTTGCCCTCACACCCGAGCAGGGCGCCGGCCTGAGCCAGTGGCAGCGCGTCGTCAACACCTTCGGCGCGCCATCCAAGACCTTCATCGACATCCGCGACCACAGCCGCTCGTGGTGGCTGCCGTTTGTCGTCTATGTGGTCCTGGGATACGCATTCTTCGCGGCCGTTTCGGCCAAGATCGGCATGCAGCAGGTGGTGCAGAACCAGATCCAGCTCGACTCCAAGGCCCAGGAGAGATTGGCGAACGCAACACCCGAGCAGCGCGAGCTGGGGATGAAGTTCTCTCTCTATATCATCGAGGGAGTCTTTATCGCCAACCCGCTGCTGGTGCTGGCCGGCGTCGCCCTGTTGTCCCTTGGCCTCTGGGGCACCATTAACTTCGTCTTCGGCGGCAAAGCCAAATACGGCCAGATCTTCGCCGTTTGGATGTTTGCCGCACTCCCGGGAATCATCAAACCTGTGCTGGGGACGGTTCTCATCATGATGGGAGTGGCGCCCGATGCCTTTAATATCAAAAACTACGCGCCCACCAACCTGGCCGCGCTCCTCATGAATCCTGTGGACTCGAACAAGGCGCTGTATTCGCTCGCGAGCTCCCTTGACGTCGTAACGATTTGGACTCTCGTATTGCTGGGCATGGGAACCGCGATTGTCGCCGGCGTCAAGCGCGGCTCTGGCTACATTGCCGTCTTCGGTTGGTGGGCCATTTTCGTGCTCATCGGCGTGGGTTGGGCGGCGGCATTCAGTTGAGAGCCGACGGCTGAGGGCTGAAAGCTAAGAGCTAAGAGCTGGAATCTCCGTTACTCCACCCACCTTCGCAGCACCAGCGTGGCGTTGATGCCGCCGAAGCCGAACGAGTTCGACAGCGCCACATCGAAGCTGTGCGCGATGGTCTTGTTGGGCACATAGTCGAGCCGGCACTCGGGGTCGGCGTTGTCCAGATTCGTCGTCGGCGGAATCTGCTGGTCGACGAGCGCCATTACGCAGATGCCCGCCTCGAGTCCGCCGGCGCCGCCCAGCAGATGGCCGGTCATCGATTTCGTCCCGCTTACCTTGAGCCGGTGACTCAGCGCGTGCTCGCCGAAGACCAGCTCAATTGCGCGCGACTCGTTGCCGTCGCCGGCCGGCGTGGATGTGGCGTGCGCATTGACATAGCCCACTTCCTCTGGCTGGATGCCCGCGTCCTTCAGCGCCGCTCTCATGCTGCGCTGCGCGCCGGCGCCATCGGGAGCGATGCCGGTCATGTGATAGGCATCGGCGCTCATGCCGTAGCCGATCACCTCGGCCAGAATCTTCGCCCCGCGCGCTCGGGCGAATTCGAGCTCTTCCAGCACCAGAATCCCCGCACCCTCGCCGATCACAAATCCGTCGCGGTCTTTGTCGAACGGCCGGCT
>JASHTH010000792.1 GCA_030040655.1 Acidobacteriaceae bacterium
GCGCGTGCGCGCTGGCTGCGGGCAGGCTGATGCAAGGGCTGCTCTTTGCAGTGCGCGTATGGGATCTGCCGACGCTCTCGGCCGTTTCCATCGTGCTGGGTGCGGCGGCGCTCGTGGCCAGCTATTTGCCCGCGCGCCGCGCCGCTTCAGTCAACCCGGTGGACGCGCTGCGCGCCGAATAGACGGCAGCGCATCATGGCCGAAGAGGCTAGGACGTTGAATCCGAAAAGACGAGGAGGAAGGGAAATGTTCAGGCGCAGACGCAATGCGAACGATTTTGCTGCCGAGATCGAGTCGCATCTCGCGCTCGAAGAAGACGAGTTGAAAAGTGAGGGCCTGGGATCGGATGAGGCGCATCGCCGCGCGCGGAGCGGGTTCGGCAGTACCAGCGCTGCGCGGGAACGATTTTATTTGAAGGGCAGGATCGCGTGGCTCGACCACCTGGTTCGCGACCTGCGCCACGGCCTGCGCGGCCTGTGGCACAATCCTGGATTCACCCTGGTCGCGGTGCTGACGCTGGCGCTCGCCATCGGCGCCAACAGCAGCGTCTTCAACCTGCTCGACCAAGCGCTCTTGCGCGCATTGCCGGTGCAGGATCCCGATCAACTCGTCGTGCTCAACTTTGCGGGCGCCACGGATGGGCACCGCCACTCCGAAGGCGGGAGCACACCGGGTCATATTCACGAGTTTTCCTATCTGATGTACAAGGATCTGCGCGATCGGAATACGGTCCTTAGCGGTCTGATCGCCGAAGCGCAGAACTGGGTTGGGATTACCTGGAACAACCGCTCCGAAGCGGCGGCGGCCGAGATGGTCAGCGGAAACTACTTCGATATGCTGGGCGTGCACCCGGCCATGGGGCGGCTCTTTGTCGCAGGCGATGAGACAGCCGAAGCCGCAAATCCGGTTGCTGTTCTGAATTTCGATTACTGGAAGACGCATTTCGCCCAAGCGCCTGTCGTTGGGCAGACTTTGCTGGTAAACGGGACACAGTTCACGATCGTGGGTGTTTCGGCCCCGGGTTTTCACAGCATGATCTTCGGGCACATGCCGGCTCTCTATGTGCCGATCACGATGCAGTCCGTTGTCGAGCCGGACTGGAAGTATCTCAAGGACCGCTTTTCCTACTGGCTTGAGGTCTCGGGCAGATTGCGTCCCGGCTTGACGCGCCAGCAGGCCGAAGCTTCCATGAACACGCTGTTTCTGTCGTTGCGCACGTCGGAGTTTCCGCTGCTCCACGATCAATCGCAAAAAGAACGTGACGCTTTCGTTCGCGCTTCGCATTTGAATTTGGATTCGGGCGCCAAGGGCTTCTCGCCAATGCGCGGCGATGTTACCATGCCGTTCCTCATCATTATGGGCATGGCGGTGCTGGTGGTCGGCATGGCCGTGGTGAATGTCGCCAGTCTTCTGCTGGTGCGCGCGGCGACGCGCGTCCGCGAGTTCTCGATTCGCTTTTCGCTGGGCGCGACCCGCGGCCAGCTCATGCGCCAGCTACTGGCCGAAGGCATGTTGCTGGGTGTCCTGGGCGCTGGGCTTGGCCTGCTGCTGGCTCCACGCGCGCTCGAATTGCTCATTCGCTGGATGTCGGGAAAGTCGCCGGATGATCCGGTGTTTTCCACCGCACTCGACTGGCGCGTTCTCCTCTTCACCATAGCCGTCACGCTTGTCGCCAGCGTGCTCTTCAGCCTGGCGCCGGCGGCGCAGTTCTGGAATCCGCGTTTGACCGAGGCCTTGAAGCAGCAGGCCGGCACAGGCGCGGGCGGCTCGCTGATGTTCCGCCGCACCTGCGTTGCCATGCAGATCGGCTTCAGTTTGCTGCTCATCGTTGCTGCCGGCCTGTTTGTGCGCACCATTCGGAATCTCCACAACGTTGACGCCGGATTCGCTACGGATCATCTTTTGACCTTTACGCTCTCGCCCGAGATGGCAGGTTATCCGCAGGCTGCGGTCGCGCCGGTCGAGCAGCGCGTTCTCGACGCTATCGCAGCGCTGCCCGGCGTGCGCAATGTGGGCGCGACAAACGATCCCGAACTTTCCGATGACAATCGAACAGGCGACGTGCTGGTGACCGGCTACACGCCCAAGCCGGACGAAGAGTTCGATGTCGAGCTGCCCTGGGTGAGCGACCATTACCTGCAGACGCTCGGCATACAGCTTGTCGCTGGGCGCTACTTTACCTCAGCCGACACGGCGACATCGACCAAGGTCGCGATCGTCAATCAGATCTTCGCCAAGCACTTTTTCGGTAGCCCGGGCGCCGCTCTCGGCCATCACATGAGCCGGCCGCTCCGCCCGGCGACCGACGCGATGATCGTCGGAGTGGTGCGCGACGTGAAGCACACCACGGTGCGCTCCTCCGCGACAGCCATGGCCTATACGCTCTTCGCGCAAGCGGAGCGACCCTCCGGACTTACTTTCTACGTTCGCACCTGGCAGTCGCCCGATGCGGCTACCAACGGCATTCGCGCGGCCGTAGAAAACATCGATCCCAAGCTCGTGTTGGGCGACGTGAGCACCATGAACGATCAGATCGACGACACGCTGCTCTTTGAGCGCACCATCGCGATGCTGGCCACGGCCTTCGGTCTTGTGGCTGCACTGCTGGCTGGAATCGGGCTCTATGGAATCCTCGCCTATTCCACGGCGCAACGCACGCGCGAGATCGGCATCCGCATGGCGCTCGGAGCGCAGCGTGCGACGGTGGTCGCGATCGTCTTCCGCGAAACGATGCTGCTCGCCGGGGTGACGATTGCGGCGACAATTCCGCTGGCCATGATCGGTTCGCACGCGGTGCGCAGCCAGCTTTACGGCGTCTCGATCGCCGATCCGGCCGCCTACGGCGCGGGAATCGCGCTCATTCTCCTGGTGGCGGCGCTGGCCGCGTTCTTTCCTGCGCGGCGCGCGGCGTCGGTGGATCCGGCCAAGGCGCTGCGGACGGAGTGACGCTGTTTCGGCGGCGCTGTGTGATACCGCTGGAAACACAGCCCCCTCGACTCGTCGCTGCAGCGACTCGCTTTGCCGAAAACATCCTTAAGAAAAAGCAAAAACGAAGATCCTTCGACTCCCGGCTCGTCCGCCACGGCGGATTCGGGGTCGCTCAGGATGACAAGTCAAAGTTTGGAACGACTCAAATCTCCAGGATTACCGGCATGATCAGCGGCCGGCGGCCGGTGCTCTTCTGGATCAGGCGCTTCAACTCCACACGTACTTTCTCGTTGACCATGCCGTAGTCGGACTTCTGCTCGGCGGAGAGGCCGTCGAGCGTTTTCAGCACCGTTTCGCGCGCCTGGTCGCTGATGTCGGCGGCGCCGAAGCCGCGCATCACCAGTTCCGGCGCGCGCTCCACCTTGCCAGTGCGCTTGTTGATGGCCAGCACCGCGAGCACGATGCCGTCTTCGCTCAAGATGCGCCGGTCGCGGATCACCAGGTCCTCGACCACATCGATCGACGAGCCGGAGTCGATGAGCACGCGGCCAGCGGTCACCTTGTCCCGCTTCCGCGCGTCGTCGCTGTCGAGCTCCAGCACATCGCCGTCTTCGAGCACGATCGCGTGATCCACCGCGCCGGTTTCCATGGCCACGCCGGCATGGCGGCGCAGATTGCGGTAGTCGCCATGGATGGGGATGAAGTATTTGGGCCTTACCAGGTTGATGAGCAGGCGCATCTCCTCCTGGCTGCCGTGGCCGCTCACGTGGATCAGCCCGTTCGAGCCGTCGTCGTAGATCACGTTGGCGTCGCGGCGGAAGAGATGATCGATCACGCGATAGATGCTTTTCTCGTTGCCGGGAATAATGCGCGAACTTAAAACGACGGTGTCGCCGGCTTCGACCTTCGCATGGCGATGATTGTCGACCGCGGCGCGGCTGAGCGCGCTCATGGGCTCGCCCTGCGTGCCGCTGATCAGGATCATGAGCTGCTCGGGTGGAAAGTCGCGCAACTGGCCGGGGTTGATGAGGAGCCCCGGCGGTACGTCGAGGTAACCCAGGTCCTGCGCGATTTCCACGCTCTCGACCATCGAGCGGCCGGCAACCGCCACTTTGCGGCCATGCGCGCGCGCCAGCTCCATGGCAATGCGGATGCGGTAGATCGACGAGGAAAAGCAGGTGAAGAAAAGCTTCTTCCCCGTGCGGGAAAAAATCTCTTCGAGGCGCGGCCTGACGGCGCGTTCGCTGGGCGTATAGCCATGGCGGTCGACGTTGGTCGAATCCTGCAACAGCGCCAGCACGCCGCGCTGGCCGTATTCGGCGAAGGTGTGCAGGTCGAAGGCCTTGTCGTCGAGCGGCGCCAGATCGATCTTGAAGTCGCCGGTGTGGATGACGATGCCGACCGGCGTCTCGATGGCCAGCGCCACGCAATCGACCAGCGAATGCGTGACGCGGATCGGCTCGATGGTGAAAGGGCCGATGGAAAGCTTCTCTTTCGGCGCAATCTCGATCAGCTCGGTTTCGTCGAGCAGTTCGTGCTCTTCCAGCTTGCCTTCAACATAGGCCAGCGTGAATTCCGTCGCATAGACAGGGACTTTGAGTTCGCTCAGAATCCAGGGCAGGCCGCCGATGTGGTCTTCATGGCCGTGCGTAAGCACGATCGCGCGAACGTGTTGCTTGTTCTCTAGGAGGTAGGTGATGTCGGGAACGACGATGTCCACGCCCAGCAACTCCGACTCGGGAAACATGAGGCCGGCGTCAATGACAATAATGTCGTCTTCCCAGCGTACGGCAAGGCAGTTCATCCCGAACTCGCCCAACCCGCCCAGGGGAATGATCTTCAGCTTCTCGGTTTGCATCTGTCAGGTTCGATGCTACCACTCGCGAGCGAGGCAGACTTTCGGGCCAGGCTGACCGTTGTGCCGAATATGAAATGAAGCGCCAGTCCGTGTCGTCGCATGACCGGCGTTCATGCCGCCGAAGATCAATGGATGGCGGGACTCGAAGAAGGTATTGGGCGGAGCCAAGCCGCTATGGCAGTTTAAGAGATTCTGTAGCCGGAGAAAAACCGCTGAGTCGACGCTGTACACACTCCAAAGATGAATCCGTGTTGATGGAGACCCCGGGTGGACGCGTCGGCTTGACGCTTTCTCTTCGGATACGGAATTCCCTAAAACGGTGGAAATGGCTCGCCGGGGCGAGCCACCTTGGAACGAACTCAAAATACCTAGGATTGCGAGAACCGTGTTAGCGCATGGCGCGTTCCAGGGCGCGCTGTTCGGCCGTGCGGCTCTTGGCGCGCTTGATCAGCCACGCCTGGTATTCCTCGTTGATCGAACTGCCCGCTTTGCGATTCATGGGGTTGCGCGTGGCCAGATACCGAAGCCACTCTTCGTTCTCTTCGGCAGAGGCTTTCAGGATGGGGTTGTCGTTACTTGAGGCCGATCCACTAAGAAACTTTAACCAAGATGCCATTTTGCAATAACCTCCAAGGCGAGCAAATTTATCTCTATATAGGAGATCCTTTTGCAGAGTACCTTTGAGCTTGCGAGCGGTCCATGCCGAATTCGTGTCAGGCGGCGACGCATGGTAATCACCCGATGGATACTTCATGCGGGTCAAGTGAATCGCCGATAAATCGAACTCCTATCGCCGTTCGCGCCGCTTCCGGCAGGCGCGCCATTTCGCGCGTCAACTCATGCGTGATCTCGGGGGCTCTCTCGCCGGCCGTCGCGGATCCGGTTACAAAAGTGCACCGTCTCGCAGTCGAAGCCGCCGAGACAAGCACAGCGAACGATCTGCCGTCGCTCGCTCGTGTGCCGTTCCGTCTTCGGCCCGCTCACTCCGTTCCATCCGGCTGGAATTCGGACTCCTTCGGCTTCGGCTCTTCGAGAAAAAGCTGATTTCCGAACGGATCGAGGATCTTCAATTGAATCGTCCCCCAGAAAGTCTCGACGATGCCGTGGCGCACGTAGCCGTAGTTCTTGGCCGTCAGCTCCGCATGGTATTCGCGCACGCCCCTGCCTTGCACATGAAAAGCGACGCCCGGCGAGCTGTCGCCGTAGTGTTCGGAAAGGTGGAGCACGAGGCCGTCGCGCGAGACTTGCAGATAGCGCGGCGCGTTGTCGTCGAAGCGGTGCTCCCAGTCGAGATGGAAACCGAGGTAGTCGAGATAGAACTCGCGCGCCTTCTCGATGGAGAAGATGCGCAGGATGGGAATCACGCGTTCGGCGCGGAAGCTCATGCAGCCTAGCGTAACAACTCCTCGAGCGCCGTGCTCAGCCCGGTTTTTTCGTCGCGGTATTTCACGATCACCGGGGCGTAGAGGCTCAGCCCCCATTCGGCGCCCTTTCCCTTGCTTACAGCGCGCGAGCCGGGAACGACCACCGCGTTCTCGGGTATGATGAGCGGCAACTCCGCCGTGGCGCGCAGCACTTGTCCGGCGACCAGGTCGAAGACGGGCGTGCCGCGTGTGAGAATCGTACCCGCGGCGAGCACCGCGCCTTTGCGGACAATGGCGCCTTCGTAAACGCCTGAGTTGCCGCCCACCATCACGTCGTCCTCGATGACCACAGGGCTGGCATTGACCGGCTCCAGCACGCCGCCGATCTGCGCCGCCGCGCTCAAATGCACGCGCTTGCCGATCTGCGCGCAGGAGCCGACCAACGCATGGGAGTCGATCATGGCGCCTTCATCCACGTAGGCTCCGGCATTGATGTACATGGGCGGCATGCACACCACGCCTCGCGCCACATAGGCGCCGGAACGAACCGCCGAGCCGCCAGGAACGATACGAACGCCGTCGCTTACGTCAAAATGCCGCACCGGGTACGTGTGCTTATCGACAAACCGGAGTCCTGGGCCGGCCATCTCTTTCAATGCGCCGAGACGGAAGCCAAGCAGAAGCCCCTGCTTGACCCACGCGTTCACTCGCCAGCCCGTTGTGGATGCCGGGTCCGGCGACGCGGCGCGGACCTCGCCGCGCTCCAGCACCGCGCGAAGCTCGAGAAAGACCTCCATGGCGGCGGGATCGTTCGCAGCGGCCGCGCCGGCGGCAAAATGCTTTTGGATTTCAACCTGCAAAGAGCCGAGGATGGACACAGTCCCGAGTCTATCAATCGATCGCAAGGCCCATGGAAATGGATGGATTGTAGTTTCAGGGGTGGAAACGATTACATCGAGGGGCAAAGCCGACCTGCGTGTCGGCCTATGGGCTTTAGCCAATCAACTCGAGGGCGATCGGCCCTGTAACTGCCTTGGTCCTCAGTTGCGGGCTTGAGGAGACAGGCTGAAGCCGGTAGGAGTTCTTTCCGGAAGGAATCATTGCCAGCAGGATCGAGGACTGATTCGTCTTTTCTTTCATGCGCTTGGATTCGAGCCAGGCATTCAGCCGAGGATCGTGAATCTCGGGCCTGTCCTGCCAGAAGTTCGGTTCCAACCCGCACTGAATCTGCAAATGATCCAACTGCAATTCAATCACCGAAGCATCTTTGGGAAAATACCGCCGGACATTGCTCGCCCCGACGTGCAGTCCGGTGAGTCCATGACCCTTGCTCTGTGTCTTGACAACCATACCCATCTCCCCTCTTCGAACCAGGCATCAGTCTAGGGAGCGAAGTTGCGAAGCTGGCCACTGAAACGGTGAAATCGTCTTGGAAGATTCCGTTTTGGGCCTGTTTCAGTCGTGAATGTCAGATTCGGAAAAGATGGCTCAATGTGCATTGCCGACCGGGCGGACCTTACTTCCCACCCTGCTAATCGGCCCCATCTTCGCTTTGATCTGCTCAGATATGAGCACGCTGGGCTTATCGTGGACCCTTTTCGAATCCCTGTCAAGCGCCTTCGGAGCCGGCGAACAAGCCGGCTCACTCCCCGTATCCATCCAGGGCTTGCTTCGCGCAAATACACTCTGAAAACTGCTCCCCTTAAGATTCCCGAGTCGGCAAGAAGGATGGATGGGCGGGCAAATATTTCAAAATTATTTAAAGAAAATCTAACTCAGTCCGCGACCGCGGTAACAAGTCTGTTCGTAAATCGCTTAGTAAATCGATCAATCCGAGGATGCGATCCCGATCGCAAATCCGCTTCTGCTCCTTGAATCTCTGCGCGACGAGTTGAGGGAGCGCGAGATCGGGAACGCCCCACGCCGCTCAAATACACTGGAATCGTCCTTGCTATTTCATCTTTGCAATTTTGCCGTGTCGAGGAAGATGTTGATGATGCGAAATCGGGGGCTATTTGCCCTTCTCCTTCTGCTGACAGGCGAAGGGCCCGCCGCTTCTCCGGTGCGTTTCGATGCGGACGCCGTCGAAATCAACAATCGCGGCGTGGCGCAAATGGGCCAGCAGTTTACCGAACGCGCCGCCGAAAGCTTCGCGGCGGCTTTCAAAAAAGACCCGATGCTGGCCCAGGCCGCGATCAATGAGGGAATTGCCCTGCTCACGCTGCAAAAGCTGGACGACGCCAAGAAATATCTTCGCCAGGCCCTAGCGCTCGATCCCACCAGCGCGCAGGCGTGGTACAACCTGGGGTTGGCGCAACATGCCGACAACGAGCTCGAGCCGGCTCTGGCCAGCTTTCAGCAGGCGGTCAAGTTCGATCGCAGAGATGCAGATTCAATCTACTTTGAAGGCGTTTGCTACCAGGAGCTGAAGCAGTTCGACAAAGCGGTCTCGACGTTTGAAGAAGCGCTGCAGGTCAATCCGCTTCACGCATCCGCAGAATTCGGGCTTGCGCGCGCGCTGCAGCGCTCCGGAGACATTGCCGGCGCCAAGGAGCACTTCCGCCGTTTCCAGCACCTGACCAGTACGAAGATCGGAGCACCCATTGGCCTGGCCTACGGCGAGCAAGGCCATTACTCGACCGTGACGCCGGTCGAGGAGCCGGAGCAGCACTCACGCGCCATGATCCCGGTGCATTTGGAAGCAGTTCTCTTGCCTTCGCCCGACCCACCTGTGCCGCAAAACCAACAGCGCAGCAAGGATGGGGCACCCAGTTCGATGCGGGACACGAGCACCGGCGGCGCCTGCATGATGGACGTAACCGGCAGCGGGCAGATGGACCTGGTGCTGATGCAGTCCGGTCCGCAGGCCATTCGCGTGCTGCACAATCGCGGCGATGGCGTTTTTCAACAACTTGATGCCGCCGCGGCAGGACTTAAAGCGTCGGGTGATGCGGTCGCCTGCGCCGTGGGCGATTACGACGGCGACGGATTGAACGATATGGCCGTGGTTCTCGACGACCGCGTGCTGCTCTTTCGCAACCTCGGCCACGGCAAGTTTCAGGATGTAACCGCCGAGGCGGGCCTTGCGCCGCGCAACCGGCCCACGGGCATTACGTTCGTCGACTATGACCACGACGGCGATCTCGACCTGTTCCTCACCGGCTCACCCTTGAAGCCGGGCGATGCGCCCAATGTCCTCTGGCGCAACAACGGCAACAAGACTTTCACGGAGTGGACCGAGCCGACGGGCCTGGGCGGCACGGGCACGACTGCATCGGTGATTCTCACCGACTTCAACAACGATCGCGCCGTCGATCTCGTCGTGACCGGCGATAGCCGCGCGCCGACCATCTACGTCAACCCGCGCGAAGGCAAGTATCCGACGCAGCCGCTTGCCACGGATGCGAACCTCCCGGCGACGACCGGCATCGCGGTCCTCGATTTCAATAAGGACGGGTGGATGGACATCGCCGTCACTCACGCCGGCGCCCCGGGGCTGACGCTCTGGCGCAACGTCGAAGGACCGAATCATATCGGCCGGCGATTCGAGCGCGTCGAACTGCCGATCCAAGACGCGCTGCGCGGATGGGGGCTGACGCCGATCGATATCGACAACGACGGATGGGTGGATCTCGCCGCAGTTTTGGAAACCGCCTCGGGACCCGAAGTGCGAGTTCTTCGCAACCTGGGCGACGGGAGCTTCGAGGACGTGAGCCATGCGCTGGGTCTCGACCAGGTGAAGCTCACGGCGCCGCGCGGCCTGATCGCGGCCGATGTCGACGGCGATGGCGCCGTGGACCTGATCGTGACGCAAGAAAATGCGCCGCCGGTGCTGCTGCGCAACATTGGCGCCAACAAGAATCACTTTGTTCGTCTCGACCTGACCGGATTTGCCGACAACAAAACCGGAATCGGCGCCAAGGTCGAGGTCTTTGCCAGTGGTCTTTGGCAAAAGTGGGAGCTGGCCGGCGCCTCGGGATACCAGACGCAGGCGCCGCCGCAGATTCTTGTCGGCCTGGGTGATGCCCCCGGCATTGATCTGCTGCGCATTCTTTGGCCGACCGGCGTGCTCCAGGACGAGATCGACTTGCCGCGCAAGCCCGTCATCGCCATGAAGGAAGCCGATCGCCGCGGCAGCTCATGCCCGGTGCTCTTTGCGTGGGATGGGCACAGATACAAATTCGTCACGGACGTGATCGGCGCCGCCGTGGTGGGCCATTGGTTCACGCCAAAGCGACGCAACATTCCCAATCCCGGCGAATGGATCAAGGTCGATGGCGACGAGCTCGCGCCCGTGAATCACAAGCTCAGCCTGCGCTTCATGGAGCCGATGGAGGAGGTCAACTACATCGACCAGTTGCGCCTGATCGCGGTCGACCATGCCAACAGCGTTCAGGTGAATCCCGACGAGCGATTCCTCGACGATCCGCCTTTCGCGTCAGGCCGCGTGATCGCCACGCAGGGAGCGCGGCTGCCCATCGCGGCCTGGGACGGCGATGGACACGATGCGCTGGACCGGCTCAGCCGCCGCGACCATCGATTTGCCAGTGGATTCACGCCGACGCCCTACGATGGATTCGCCAACCTGCACGCGTTGACACTCGATCTGGGTCCGCTGGACGCGAAGTCCCCGTTGCGTTTGCTCATGACGGGATACGTCAATTACTTCAGCGCGACATCGCTGTATGCCGCCTGGCAGGCAGGCATCAAGCCCATTTCGCCCTACGTTGAAGCGCAAATGCCCGACGGCTCGTGGCGGCGGATTCTCGGCGATGCCGGGTTCCCCGCGGGCCTCGAACGCACCATTGTGGTCGACCTCAGTGGCAGGCTGCCGGAGGGGTCGCGCAAGATCCGGCTCATGACCAATCTGGAAATCTTCTGGGACCAGGTGCTGATTGACAATCATCGTCAAGCCGAATCGCGCACGACTGAAGTCCCGCTCGCTTCGGCCACGCTGCATTTCCGCGGCTACCCGTTGCAGATCGAAGGCGCGAGTCCCGGCGACCTCGATTACAACTACAACCGCGTGAGCCTCACCGGGCCTTTTCAGCATGAGCGCGGAAATTACACGCGCATGGGCGATGTGACGGAACTGGTCAAAGACATCGACGACCGCTTCGCAATCTTCGGCAGCGGCGACGAGATCGCCGCGGAGTTCGATGCGTCGCGCTTGCCTGCGCTGCCCGCAGGCTGGAAGCGAGACTACTTCTTCTACGCCAACGGATTCGTGAAGGACATGGACTGGTGGGACGGCTCGCCGTTCACTGTTGCGCAAATGCCGTTCCACAAGATGAGCACCTATCCGTATCCCGACAGCGAGAGCTATCCGCAAGACCCACGGTTCCTCGATTATCAACTGAACTGGAACGACCGCTTCGATTCGGGCGAGCCCGACCGTTCGTATCGCTTCCACTACCAGCTCCTGCCGTCGACGCCGGCCGATGACCACAAGCCTGTGATCGGCGCGCGACCATGAGCGATGCAGCCAACGAACTTGTGCTGCAGCCGGCGGTGCAGCAGCTCGAAAGGCTTCGCTCCGGACGAGTTTCCGTTGCCGAGCTCGCGGAAGCCCACATCCGGCAGATCGAGCGGTTGAATCCGCAGCTCAACGCGATCGTCGATTTCGATGCGGAGCGCGTGTGCGCGCAGGCGCAACAGTTCGACGCGATGCGACCGCCGCACGGCGCGCTGCATGGGCTGCCTGTCACCGTGAAATCCTCGATCGCCACCGCCGGCTACCGCTACGAGATCGGCAGCCTGCTGAACAAGGGCGAAATCCCCAAGGAAGACGCGGTCGTTGTCGCGCGGCTGCGCGCGGCCGGAGCACTGATCCTGGGCACGACGAACTGCCCTGAGTTCCTGATGGCCTACGAAACCGCGAACCTGCTCTACGGAGCGACGTGCAATCCCTGGGATCTCGAACGCTCGCCCGGCGGTTCGAGCGGAGGCGAGTCGGCGGCGATTGCAGCGGGGCTCTCGGCAGGAGGGTTGGGCAGCGACAGCGGCGGCTCCGTGCGCCAGCCTGCGCACGCCACCGGCATATGCTCGCTGAAGCCGACGCCGGGACGCATCCCCAGCCGCGGCCACCTGCCGCCGTGCGTGGGACCATTCTCCACGCTCGGCGCCATCGGCCCCATGGCTCGCACCGTCGCCGACGTCGCGCTTCTCTTCCGCACACTCGGCGGCCAGGACCCCGATGAGCCGGGTAGTCCTCCGATGGAATACCGCGAGCGCAGCCTCGCCGAACTGCGCCGCCTTCCTATCGGAGTCTTCGAGGACGACGGGATTGTGCCGGTCACGCCAGAAACGCGCTCCGCGGTAAATGCAGCCGCAGCAGTTCTGCGCGATGCCGGTTTTCGCGTGGAACCTTTCCGGCCGGGCATCCTTGAACTATTGCGGAAGCTGTGGTGGAAGCTGTTTGTGCAATGCGGCGCGATGTTCTATGCGCCCGCCATTCGCGGCAAAGAGCGGCTGCTGAGCCCCATCTTCAAAGAGTTCCTCGCCATCGCCGCGTCTGCCAAGCCGCTCGATACGTCGCAGCTTCTGGATACATGGGCCGAGCTTGACCTGCTGCGCGCCAAGGCGCTGGCCGAGATGGACGAGTATTCCGTTCTGCTCTGCCCGGTATCGAGCGTGCCCGCTTTTCGGCACGGCGAACGCGCGTGGACCATCGACGGTTGCGGGGTCGAGTATCTGGATGCGATGCGCTACACGCAGTGGTTCAACGTGCTGGCCGCGCCCGCTGCGGTCGTGCCGGTAGGGCGATCGCATGAAGGGTTGCCGATCGGTATCCAGATCGTGGCGCGCCCCTACCGGGACGAAGTCGCGCTGGGCATCGCGGCGATTGTCGATGACGCATTCGGGTATCGGCCGCCGCCTTGCGCCCATCCGTGAATCGCGCAGCCGACCGTCAAGTTCATCCGTCACAGACAGGCTGGCAACGCATTCGTAGAACTGCGGTTGAGGGCGCGATGCGAGCGGTTTCGTCGGCCGCCGGGTCTTCCCCGGTCGCCGGTACATCCATCGTTCGGTGGAGGCGCAAGAAGCGGCATCGCAGTACTATATTTCTTCCCCGGATCGGATCGCCGAAGGTGTGCGGAAGTTGGCACGAACGATTTGCGGAATCGCCTGATGTTCTAAAGAGCACCCGCCGGGAACGCACCCTGGTTCCTGTGCTCGACTTCGAGATCGGCGGCGGGGAATTCATCACCATGGCCGGACCGTGCTCGGTGGAAACCGAGACGCAGTTGATGGCCACGGCTCACCACGTTCGCTGCGCCGGCGCGCGCGTTCTGCGCGGAGGCGCCTTCAAGCCGCGCAGTTCTCCTTACTCCTTCCAGGGACTTGGCCTCGAGGGCCTCAAACTGTTGGCGCGCGCCCGCGGGGAAACCGGCTTGGCGGTGGTGACCGAGGTCATGTCGGAGAGCGACGTGTCCCTGGTCGCCGAGTATGCCGACATCCTGCAGATCGGTTCGCGCAGCATGGAGAACTTCGCGCTGCTCGAGGCGGCGGCGCGTTCGGGCCGGCCAATTCTGCTCAAGCGCGGCATGGTGGCTACAGTGGCCGATCTTCTTCGCTCCGCGCAGTGCGTGCTCGAGAATGGCAACCCCAACGTGATCTTGTGCGAGCGCGGCATTCGCACCTTCGAGAATTCGCTGCGCAACACCTTCGATGCGGCCACTATTGCCTTGCTCAAGCAGGTCTCGCACCTGCCGGTGATCGCCGACCCGAGCCACGCGGCCGGGCGGCGCGAACTCGTTCCACCGCTGGCGCGCATCGCGATTGCCGCGGGAGCTGACGGCTTGCTGGTCGAAGTGCATCCCGATCCCGACACGGCCTGGAGCGACGGCGAGCAGTCGCTCGATTTCCAGGCGTTCGACGAAATGATGGCCGATCTAAAGCCGTGGCTTGCGGCGCGCGGTTCAGCGCTCCAGTGTGTCGTGGAGGCAGTGGGATGAGAGCCATCGCCAAGGCCGCGGCCACTGCAACCTGCGTAGGAATTTTGAGGTTGTTGGGTATCTCGGCAACGAGTCCATCACAAAGCTCAGTTCATGGGATCGGCGCCGATATGATCGTCACCTCGACGCCTGTGTATCGCCCCTTGGCCGCGTTGCGCGGCGAAGAGCGCTTTCCCCAGGGCGCGCAGTTGCTGCTGATCCACAAAGGCGACGCCGAGCCGCTCGTCGATGGCTTTGCCGCAACCGCCGATCCTGAGCTCTCGTTCGATGGTACGACCGTTTTGTTCGCGGGCAAGAAGCTGGAAAGCGAACCTTGGCAGATCTGGGAGCTGACGCTTGCGACTCGCGCCACGCGCAGAGTCGTCGCGGGAGATGAGGACGCGATTCGTCCCCTCTGCTTGCCCGGCGGGCGGATTGTCTATGCGCGAAGCACCGCGCATGGATTTCAGATCGAGTCGGCCGCGCTCGATGGATCGGGCGTTCAACAGATCACGTACATGCCCGCGAGCGCGGTGCCGGACCAGATCCTGCGGGACGGACGCATTCTCTTCGAATCCGGCTTTCCGCTCGGCTCCGGTTCGACGCCGGAGATGTTTTTGGTTTACCAGGACGGCTCAGGTGTTGAGTCGTATCGCTGCGACCACGGCGTCGCGCGCTGGGGCGGGAGGCAATTGTCCTCGAGCGACGTAGTTTTCACCCATGGAGCCACACTGGCGCGATTCACCTCGCCTCTTGCGCACGAAGTTACGGTCGCTGCGCCGCGCGCGGAGTATGCGGGCGGTGTGATTGAGACGGTGCAGGGCGAGTGGCTGGTGAGCGCGCGCGTGGCTCCCGCCAAGCATTATGGGCTCGATCTGTTCGATCCCGCACATGCGGTTGCAAAGCCGGCGCTCGAACCGGTTCTCGCTCGCATCGATCGCGATCTGGTTCAGCCCATCCTGGTCTCGCCGCGTAACCCGCCCAATCATCATCCTTCGGCGCTGCACCCTTGGAATTACGCCAATCTGCTGGCGCTCGATGCGCGCCAGTCGCGAGATGGCGCGCTGAAAACCGCGCCGGCATCCGTTCGCCTCGACACGCTCGACGCGAAAGGCAACGAAATCTCGCTCGGTACTGCTCCGGTCGAGCCGGATGGCTCCTTTTTCGTGCAGGTGCGGGCCGACGCGCCCATTCGCTTCACGCTGCTCGATGACAAAGGTGCGGCGCTGCGCCAGGAGCGCGGCTGGTTCTGGATTCGCCGCGGCGAGCAGCGCTACTGCGTGGGCTGCCACGTGGGGCCGGAGCGGGCTCCGGAAAATCGCGTGCCTGCGGTGTTGCTGCGGACGACGACGCCGGTCGATCTTACCGGAATACGCGGCGCAAACACGACCAAAGCACTGGCAAGCGGGGGCAACTAGAATGCGCAGATGCCATCTTTTCCTCTTCGGCACGGTCGTTGTCGCGTCGCTCTCTGCTTCTGCTTTGTTCGCCGCGCAGCGTGCGCTACAGGCGGATGAAGGAACCGCGAAGGCCGCGACTTCTGCCCTGCCGGCGCCGGCATCCGTCATTCGCTTCGAGGATGCGAGCGATAAGGCGCGCATTGATTTCACGCACAGCTTCGGCTCGGCGCAGTTGGGCTCGCTGCTCGAAGGCACGGGCGCAGGCTGCATCTGGTTCGACTACAACAATTCCGGCTTTCCGTCGCTTTATGTCGTCAATGGACGCCCCCTCGACGACTCGATGCATCCCTATCCGCTCAAGGTCAAGCCCAATCCGCCGCCGCACAATCATCTCTATCGCAACAACGGAGACGGCACATTCACCGACGTGACCGAGCAGGCCGGCCTCGATCCCGACATGTACGCCATCGCGGTGACCGCGGCCGACTACGACAATGACGGCTTTATCGATCTGCTGGTCACCGGTTACGGCAAGACGATTCTCTATCACAACGACGGCAACGGCCACTTTACCGATGTGACGGAGAAAGCCGGCATCAAGGTGGATGGGTGGGCGATCAGCTCGACGTGGCTCGATTACGACAAGGATGGCTGCGTGGACTTGTTCGTGGGCCGCTACGTCAAGTTCGATCCCAAGTATCGCGCCTACTACGCCGCCGACAACTACCCCGGCCCGCTCGACTACGAAGGCGAAACCAACAAGCTCTTCCATAACAACTGCGACGGAACATTCACCGACGTGACGGAAAAGTCCGGCATCGGCGCGTACGTGGGCCGCACCATGGGCGTGACCGCGGCGGACTTCGACAACGACGGCTGGGACGACATCTACGTGGCCAACGACCGCACCGAGAACTTCCTCTTCCACAACAAGCACGACGGAACATTCGAAGAGATCGGCAACGACACGGGCACGGCCTTCGGTCAAAACGGCGAATCGACATCGTCGATGGGGCCGGTCTTCGCCGACCTCGGTGGCCGCGGCGTGCTCGATCTCTGGGTCACGGACGGCCACTACAACAGGCTTCTGCAGAATCTCGGCAAACAGGGCTTCGAGGATATGGGCGCCTCCAACGGCGTCTCCCAGGCCAACGCGCAATACGTGAGCTGGGGCACGGGCGTCTACGACTTCGACAACGACGGGCTGCTCGACATTCTCATCTTCCACGGCGGGCTCATTCACCTCATACCGCAGGAGCACACGCTGTTTCGCGGCCTGGGCAACGGGCGCTTCGAAGACGTGTCGCGCCAGGCCGGGCCGGTGCTAAGCCAGCGCACCGTGGCGCGCGGCGCGTGCTTTGCGGATTACGACAATGACGGCAAAGTCGATGCCTTTCTCGTGAATCTTGGCGACAAGGGCAAACTGCTGCACAACGTGTCGACCAATACCGGCCACTGGGTCGCGATCAAGCTCGTCGGCGCCATGCGACCCGGCGATCGCAGTTTTGCGCCCGGCCCTGGTTCGAAGAGCAACCGTGACGGCATCGGCGCGCGCGTGGAGGTATACGCCGGCGGCAATCGTTGGACGGCCGAGCGCGTCGCGTCCTCCGGATACCTCTCGCAGGACGATGCGCGCCTGCACTTCGGCCTGGGCGCGGCGACACAGATCGACAAGCTGATCGTGCATTGGCCGAGCGGGAGGGATCAGACCCTCGAAAAGCTCGCCGTGGATCGCGTGCTGACAGTCGAGGAGCCGAAATGAAGGACCGGATGCAGGGTCGCGCGCGAGCGACGCTCATTGCGCCGGTTGCAGCGATCCTGTCGTTCGCCGCCGTGCTGGCGCTGGCGCACCAATGCGCCCGGCCGGCTCGCGCCGCAACTCTTTCGGGTCAGGATGATTTCGTCGACTACGATTCGCCGCTCGAACTGCTGCTTTCGCCCGACGGAGCACGGCTCTATGTGCTCTGCCAACAGAGCGAAGAGGTGCGCGTGCTCGATGCGTCGACGTTTGCGGTCATCGCCAGCATCGCCGTGGGCCGCGTGCCGCGCGGCATTGCGCTCTCTTCCTCCGGCGATCGCCTATACGTCACCAACTCGTGGGACGACACGCTTTCCGTCATCGACACACGGAAACTCGCCGTCATCGCCACTTGGCCCGTCGGCTTTGAGCCGTCGGGCGTCGTCGCCGAAGGCGCCGGAATGCGCGTCTACGTCGCCAACCGCATTTCGAACGACATTGCGGTGCTCGACGCCGCAACGGGAACCGACTTGAAGCGCCTGCTCGCCGGCCGCGGCGCGAGCTATCTGGCGCTTTCGCTTGACGGCAGCCGCATCTATGCCACCCACATCTTTCCCAATCCGCCGCCGCTGCGCACCGGGATGGAAAACCGGACGCCGCCCGAGTCGGAGATCACGGTGATCGACACCGCGCGCGCCGTGGTGGTCAATCGCATTCTTCTCCACGCAATCGCGGGGGTTTTTCACGTCGCACTTTCGCCCGACGGCCGCCTCGGTGTGGTCGCCGAGCTTCATCCCAAAAACCTGGTGCCGCTGGCGCATCTGGAGCACGGCGGAGCGTTCGCCGACACGCTGACGTTGTTTGGCGCGGATGTCGGCCCACCCGTTGAGATCCCGCTCGACGAGCTCGAGCGCTACGCATCGCAGCCATTCGGCGTCGCCATTGCTCCGGACAAGTCGCGCATCTACGTGACCAGCGGCGGGTCGGAGATCGTCACGGTGATCGATGTGCCGCGGATGCTGCGATTCGTTCGCGCGCGTCCGCATGCGCAGCCCGTCTCTTTCGCGACCGATCTTGCTGCCAGCGCGAATTACGTCGTCACGCGAATTCCCGTGGGCCGCAATCCGCGCGGCCTGCTTCTCACGCCCGATGGCCGTCGGCTCTTTGTCGCCAATCGGCTCGACGACACCATCAGCGTGATCGACACGCGCGCCAATCGTGTAGCTTCCACGATCAAGCTGGCCGGTCCAACTCAGATCTCGGCGCTGCGCCGCGGCGAACAGACGTTTTACACTGCGCGATACTCGTTCCAGGGCCAGATCGGCTGCTCCAGTTGCCACATCGATTCGACCTTCGACGGCCTGGAGTGGGATTTGGAGCCGGACGGGTTCGGCCGCGATATTGTCGACAATCGCCTGATCGAAGACATCAAGGGCACGGAGCCGTACAAGTGGAACGGCAGCAATCCCAACATTCCCACCGAATGCGGCCCGCGCACGGAGATGTACTTCTGGCGCTCGCAGACCTATGACGACCGCACGCTCACGGATCTGACCCTCTACATCCGCAGCCTGCCGTCGCGGCCCAACCGCTGGCGGCTGCGCGGCGGCGAACTCACGCCGGCGCAGGCGCGCGGCCTGGCCATCTTCACGCGAACCGTGGACAAATTCAGCAAGCCGATTCCCGAGGGCAATCGCTGCTCGTTTTGTCATAGCGGACCGAAGGGAACCAGCCAGAAATCGTTTGACGTGGGAACGCGCAAGCCCACCGACAACAGCGGCCTGCTGGATACGCCGCAGTTGAGCAACATTGCGCTGACTGCGCCGTATCTGCATGACGGCTCAGCGCGCACGCTCGAAGAGATCTGGACGATCTACAACCCCAGCGACAAGCATGGCCGCACCAACGACTTGACCAAGGATGAACTCAACGATCTGATCGAGTATTTGAGGACGCGATGATGAAAGGCCGGGCGAAAGCAGCATTTTGGATTGCGATGTCGACGAGTCTCGTGGCTTGGGCAATGGTTGCGCGAGCCGCAGCACCGCGCAGGGCTCCCGGCGCGCGAGCTGGGTCCGCTGCAGTTCAGGCATCGTCGCCGCGCATGCCGCGCTACCGTTTCGAAAACTTCACCACGGCCAACGGCCTGCCCAACAATCACGTCTTCGCCGTGCTGGTGGATGGCGATCGCATCTGGGCGGGAACGGAAGACGGTCTCGCCCTTTACGAGAACGGCGCGTGGAAGGTCTACAACACCCAGGACGGCCTGGCGCATCGCGCCGTGCTCTCGCTCGCACTGGACAAGAACACCGGCGACGTGTGGGCGGGAACGATGGGGGGGCTGAGCCGCATCTCCGGCGGGCGCATTGAGACTTTCACGCAGCTGAACTCGGGCTTGAGCAACGACGTGGTTTACGGGATCAGCGTCGAGGGCGACAACGTATGGGTGGCGACGGCGGCCGGGGGCTGCCGCCTGAACACGCGCACCGGCGAGTGGACGCTCTACAACGAGCGCGACACGCCCATGGCCGAGATCTGGACCTACACGGTTTCCGCCACGTCGACGAAAGTCTATTACGGAGTGTGGGGCAGCGGCGTGCTCGAGTACGACCAGAAGACCGGACGCTGGGATAAATACGACGACCCTGACGGCGAAAACGAGATGGTGCTCTTCAAGGATCAGGGATTGATCCACGAGATTGTTACTTCCGTCAGTTATGTCGATAACATCCTATGGGCGGCGACTTACTTCGGCGACAGCCGTTACGACGGCCGATACTGGCATAACTTCCTCGTCAAGGACAGCGGCCTTCCCTCGAACTTCACCAACTACATCAAGGGCGTGGACGCGAACCGCGGCTGGTTCTGCACCGATAAAGGGCTGGCTTACTACGACGGCGTGAATTGGGCGGTTTATCGGCCTTCGCTCAAGGATGGCAAACCGGAGATGACGGTGCGCGACGCCGCGGGCCATGTGACGCCTGTCGCTGTCAGCACCGCGCCTGCGCATAACTATGTTCTGGGAATCGATTTTCAAGGCGACGATATCTGGGTAGCGACCGCCAAGGGTCTGAGCCACGGGATTTACCAACGCTAGGAGGCTTCATTTATGAGTACATTTGCAGAACTTCTTGAAACTATTGCGCACACGCCGATCGAGAAACATGCAGTCACCAATCTCGGCGTGCTCAACGAGGCGTACGCCTATGCCAAGCCGAGCTCGTTTTCGCGCGGACTGAGGATCGACCTGAACGGCATCTCCATTCTGTTGATCTCCGGCACCGCGTCGATCGACGAGAACGGCAAGAGCGTCCATATCGGCGACTTTCGCGCGCAGATGCGGCGCACGCTCAAGAACATCCGCGGCCTGCTTGAGAGCGAGGGCTGCACCTGGCACGACGTGGTGCGGACGACGTGCTATCTACGCGACATCGAGCGCGATTACGAGGCCTTCAACGAGGAGCGGACGGCATTTTACCGCGAGCAGGGACTCGATCCGCTGCCGGCCTCGACGGGCATCCAGGCGATCCTCTGCCGGCCGGAGCTGTTGATCGAGATCGAGGCCATTGCCATGTTCCGAACGCGGAAGGCAGGCTCTTAGCTTTCGGCTCTCAGTTTTCAGCTCTCAGCTTTTAGCTTTTCGCCTCTCGTTTTTTTGCTGATAGCTGAAAGCTGACAGCTGATAGCTCGTAGCTACGGGCCGCGAAAAGGAGTTGCCATGCTCGCAAAATGGCTGATGGTTTCGATAAGCGCGGTAGGGGCAGTATCGGCGGTGGCGGCGCAGGTTCCGACAGGAGCCGGCCACGCGTGCGAATGCGGCGCCCATCCGCCGGGACCGCCGAGAGATCGCGAAGTTACCCCCTACGCCGGCGAGCCGGAAGACCTCAGCCCCTGGGCGAAGTTCGCCAAGCCGTACGACCTCAACTACACCCATCCCAATATCTATTCCGGCGCGGCGCGCGACATTCCCGACCCGAAAGACGTGACTGAAGTCCACATCGGCTTCTTCGGGCCCATCGAGCACAATCCCGACTCAGTTTTCGGCCTGCGCATGCTGCACGGGGCGCAGCTTGCGATCGAGGAATGGAACGCGCGCGGCGGCTACGGCGGCAAGCCGTTCCGCCTGATGCCGCACAACGACTACGACAACTGGCAGGCAAAGACGGTCTATGGCGACGACCGGCCGACCGATACGACGATCTGGGGCTCGGCCTCCAACGAAGTGGTGAAGATGGTCTACGACGACCAGGACTGGGCCATCTTCGGGTCGATCAGCTCCGAGTCGACGCATATCGCGTTGCGCGTGGCGCTGCGCGCCGAGATTCCCATCGTCAACTCGGCCTCCACCGATCCCACCATCCCGGAAACATACATCCCGTGGTACTTCACGGACATTCAGGACGACCGCGTGCAATGCTACACGCTGGCGCGCCGTATCTTTACCGAGCTGGGTCTCAAGCGCGTGGCGCTGCTCAGGGTCAACAATCGTTATGGCCGTTTCGGCGTCGGCAAGTTCCGCGACGCCGCGCGCCGGCTCGGCCATCCGGTCGTGATCGAGCAGAAGTTCCTGCCCGGCGACACGGACTATTCGCGCGAGTTGCGCGTCATCCAGTCGTCGCGCGCCGACGCCATCGTGCTGTGGACCGACGAGATTCCCGCGGCCAACATCCTCAAGCAGATGCGCGCCGCCGGGATGAAGCAGCGTGTCTTCGGATCGCATCGCACGCTCGGGCCTGACCTGCTGGCCGAAGCGGGCGATACGGCCGAGGGCTTCGAAGCCGTATTTCCCTACGATCCCACGCGGCAGAATCCACGCTGGCTCGACTTCAATCGCCGTTTCGAAGAGCGCTTCCAGCAGCCGCCGGAACAGTTTGCCTCGCTGGGCTACGATGCCATGAACGCATTGCTCGACTCCATCTGCAAGGGGGGCCTGAATCGCGCGCGCATTCACGATGCGCTGGCCGACATCGAGGAATACGACGGCGTCACGGGCCACATGATCTTC
>JASHTH010000793.1 GCA_030040655.1 Acidobacteriaceae bacterium
AACCGCTGTTCAAAACCAGCACGGGCAAAGACGGCATCGAAAAATGGCCTCACGTTCAAGAAGCTATCTGGGTGCCCCCGGTCCCTGTGTTGGGACCGGGGATGACCAACGCTGCGATTTCCCGTTATGCTGGGTGCCCCATCCTATCCGTCCGCGGCAGCGGACGGATAGAGTGGGAATCCCCTCATTCCTCCGACCACCGCCAGTTCCGGATTTCCGGCAGATCCTCGCCGTTCTCGGCGACATACAGCTTATGCCGCTGGATCGCCTCCGAATACCACTGTTCGGCCGCATCGCGCTGGGCCGCCAGCCGCGGCACGCGCCGGATGGCGTCCAGCGCCAGCTGATACCGGTCGATGTTGTTCAGCACGCACATGTCGAAAGGCGTGGTCGTCGTGCCTTCTTCCTTGTATCCCCGCACGTGCAGGCTGTCGTGATTGTGGCGCCGGTAGGTGAGCCGGTGAATGGCCCAAGGATAGCCGTGAAAAGCGAAGATCGTCGGCGCGTCCGGCGGGAACAGCTCATCGTATTCTTCGTCCGGCAAGCCGTGCGGATGCTCCGACATCGGCTGCAGCGCCATCAGGTCGACGACGTTGACCACGCGCACGCGCAAGTCCGGCGCCTGCGTGCGCAGCAGCGTCACGGCGGCCAACGCTTCCATCGTCGGCACATCGCCGCAGCAGGCCATCACCACTTCCGGGTCCGCCTCGCAATTCGAGGCCCACTTCCACTCGCCCAACCCAACCGTGCAATGCGCCACAGCCTCATCCATGGAGAGCCACTGCGGGGCCGGTTGCTTGCCGGCCACGATCAGGTTGATGTAGTGCCGGCTGCGCAGGCAGTGGTCGGCTACCGATAGCAGCGTATTCGCGTCGGGCGGCAGATAGACGCGCACCACGTCAGCCTTCTTGTTCACCAGGTGATCGATAAACCCCGGGTCCTGATGCGAAAAGCCGTTGTGGTCCTGCCGCCACACCAGCGACGAGAGCAGATAATTCAGCGACGCGATCGGCTTGCGCCAAGGAATCTCGCGCGTCGTCTTCAGCCACTTGGCGTGCTGGTTGGCCATCGAGTCCACAATGTGGATAAATGCCTCGTAGCAACTGAAGAATCCGTGGCGGCCGGTGAGCAGATAGCCTTCCAGCCATCCCTGGCAAAGGTGCTCGCTCAGCACCTCCATCACGCGGCCCGTTGGCGAAAGATCCACATCCACGGGCAGCGTTTCCGCCATCCACGCCTTGCCGGTTCCGGTAATCACATCTCCAATGCGATTCGAAGCCGTTTCATCCGGCCCGAAGACGCGGAAGTTCTTTGTCTCCCGGTTGGCCTCCATGGTTGCGTGCAGCAGCCGGCCCAGCACGCGCGTGGATTCGACATCGTGCTGCCCGCGGCCCTCGATCTTCACCGCAAAGTCGCGGAAGTGCGGCACAATGAGCGGCACCAGCAGCCGGCCGCCGTTGGCGTGCGGGTTCATGCCCATGCGCCGCTGCCCCTTGGGCGCGATCTCAGCCAGTTCGTCGCGGAATTTGCCCTTGTCGTCGAAGAGCTCTTCCGGCTTATAGCTGCGCATCCATTCTTCGAGCTGCCGCACATGCTCCGGCTTCTCTCTCAGCCCATCGAGCGGCACCTGGTGCGCGCGCCAGGTATTCTCCACCGGCTTGCCGTCGACGAACTTCGGCCCTGTCCAGCCTTTCGGCGTGCGCAGAATCAGCATGGGCCATACCGGCCGCTGCTTCGCGCCCTCCTGCCGGGCGGCTTTCTGGATCGCCGCGATGCGATCGAAGATCGCGTCGAAGATCGCCGCTGCGCGCTGGTGCATCTCCAGCGGCTCATCGCCCTCCAGCGTGAAGGGCTCGTAGCCGTAGCCGCGCATCAGCTCTTCGAGCTCGGAATGCGGAATCCGCGCCAGCACCGTGGGATTCGCGATCTTGTATCCATTCAAATGCAGAATGGGCAGCACCGCGCCGTCGGTCGCCGGATTGAGAAATTTGTTCGAGTGCCAGCTCGTCGCCAGCGGCCCGGTTTCGGCCTCGCCGTCGCCGATCACGCAGGCTACGATCAAATCCGGATTGTCCAGCGCCGCGCCGTAGGCATGGACCAGCGAATAACCCAGTTCTCCGCCTTCGTGAATCGAGCCCGGCGTTTCCGGCGCCACGTGGCTGGGTATTCCATACGGCCAGCTGAACTGCCGGAAGAGCCGCTTTATGCCGTCGGCGTTCTGCTCCACATGCGGATAGATCTCGGTGTACGAGCCCTCGAGATACGTGTTCGCCACTAGCCCCGGTCCGCCGTGCCCCGGACCGATGATGTACATCATGTTGAGGTTGCGCTCGCGGATCAGGCGATTCCAGTGGACGTACAGGAAATTCAGGCCCGGCGTCGTGCCCCAGTGGCCGAGCAGCCGCGGCTTCACATCGTCGAGCGTGAGCGGGCGCCTCAGCAGCGGGTTGTCCTTCAAATAAATCTGGCCGACCGAGAGGTAGTTGGCGGCGCGCCAGTAGGCGTCGATCCTGGCCAGCTGCTCGGGGGTGAGCGGGGTCTTTCCGGCCGATTCGGCAGTGTGCGGCCGGGCGGCTTCCAAAGTTGTCGATTCACTCATGTAGCACCTCTCAAGGGGAAGATTGCGTGCCCATTTCGAGCCTAGCAGCCAGGCGGCAGGCTCCGGGTGATTTCGGTCACGCCGCCGGAGCGCCCTTTTCCCGCAACGACGCTGTGACCCCGCCCACTGCGCCAGACGGGAAAAACTGTATCCTTTGAGCATCGATTCGGGCGTAGCGATGCATCGCTGCGGAGTGCGGCCCCATTTCGAGTGGGGACGCGTCGGATTGCGGCAATTTCAGAGATCTTCACGGCCAGGATTTGCCGTATACCATTTTTCGAATTGGTGTCGACCGAAGTTGACGGAGGCGAGCCGGCGCGATCCTAGGGAGCGACAGCCTACCAAGATACGGAAGGGGCCACAGTAATTCGAAAAATGCCGTAGAATCGCAGTTGCCGAAGAGCCCTTATACCGCGGAGAAGGAACGGGAGGGTCGATCGATGAACATCCTACTGTGGGTCGTGCAGATTCTCCTGGCCGGCACATTCTTTATTACGGCAGGTGGAAAGCTTTTCGCTTATGAAAAAGTGGTGAAAGTCGTCGAGGCGCGGTCGAAAGGCCGCTCCATTGGAATGACGCGCGGCCAAGCCGCCGTCGTTGCCATTGCGGAGCTGGTGGGCGCCCTCGGCCTGCTGGTACCCGTCGAGATCTTTCCTCCGCACCTGATTATTCTGGCCGCCGCCGTCTGGATCGCTCTCCTCATGGTTGCGGCGTGCGCCTACCATGTGGTTCGTCGGGAGTCGGCGACTCCCAGCATCGTGCTGTTTCTGCTGGCGCTCTTCATCCTCGTCGGCCGCTGGCCGCGGTGATCCGGCTGCTCTGAAAGACCGGCGAGTCGCTTTCGGTCCGCCGCTGACCCGCTAACCCGCAACCTCCTGCGCCAGCAGGAGGCTGACTTGCTGCTCTCTCTAGCTCCCGAATTCCAAAGACACTGAAGCGATTCCTTACGGGACACGGTGCACTGCCTCACGACGCGGCCTGCCGGGTGCGGGGACGCACGTTGGCAAAGTAGCGCTTCAGCCGCAGAATGCGCGACTCGAACCCATACCACAGCGCCGTGGCGACCGCCGTCGTGGCCACGAGCCGAAAGCCGACAACCGCCCAGTTGCCGGCCTCACCGTAGCGGTCCATCCGCGCGTCGAACCAGCCGAAGTAAATGAAAACCATGATGTGGGTCATATAAAGGCCGTAGCTGATACGCCCGTAGAACTCGAGCGGACCCCGGCGCAGGGCACTGTTCATCGGGTTGCGCGCGCCCGTCGAGGCCATCGCCGCCAGCACCGCGCCGGCAAAGGCAACCGCCAGCGCCGAATCGAGAAACGCCGTGCCGCCGGCGACAGTC
>JASHTH010000794.1 GCA_030040655.1 Acidobacteriaceae bacterium
TTTCTGGCCGGCGCGACGATCGCATTCCTGCGGCCGGCGATTGCCTCCGCAAGCGGTCCAGGTACGGCTCTGCCCAATCCACTTTCACGCAGCGATCCGCAGCAGCCTCGCGTGTTGCCGGCGAAATCGGATCTGGCTGTGCCGATTGCGCCGGCCGTCGCAGTGACTCCCTCCGCGGCGAAGATCACCACCGCGCAGGCATTAACCGTGACCGCGGTTGTCAGCGGGGGCAACGGCAGGCCCATACCGGCAGGCACGGTGAAATTGACCAGCGGCGCGTTCGGCTCTCCGGTCAGAACGCTGGCCAACGGCCGGTTCGTCTTCCACATCGCCGCCGGGCGGCTCACGGCGAGCAAGGACACGCTGACCGTTACCTACACGCCCGATTCGGCCAGCGCATCGCGATACAAGAGCGCGTCGGGCCATGCCGCGGTAACGGTGACAAAGGCCGCGCCCGCCGTGAGCGTGACGCTCTCTTCCTCAGCCATCACAACACAGCAGCCTCTGACGGTGTCGGTCACCGTCGGCGCCGGCAGCGGCGCGGTCACGCCGACGGGCAGCGTGCAGGCCAGCAGCGGCGCTTATTCATCGCGCGAGACTGCGCTCAGCGACGGTGCGGCGAAGATTCAAATTTCCTCCGGATCGCTTTCGGCGGGCACGGACTCCCTCGTAGTAACGTATGCGCCGGACGCCAAGAGCGCCCCCTTGTACCGATCTACCTCGACAAACAAACCGATCAAGGTGACAAAGATTACCCCGGCGTTAGCCATACAGTTCACTTCATCGACCATAACAACCGTCGAGAAATTAGCCGTAACGCTCTCGGTCAGCGCCGGTCCCGGGGATGTAACGCCTACGGGCTCGGTGAAGGTGACAAGCGGCAGTTACAGCTCTGCGCCTGAGCAGCTTGCCGCCGGGCAAACAACCGTCGAAGTTCCCGCCGGGTCATTGCCGGCAGGCACCGAGACGCTCTCTGCCTTCTATACGCCGGATGCCAAGAGCTCCGGAATCTACAACCCTGCGACCGCAACTTCGCCCGCGGTCACGGTCGTCGCTCCCACCATGGTGTCGGTGGATCAATCCAGTCCCGGCCCCGCGGTCACCGACCAGATCATGGGAATGAACATGGCGGCGTGGTTCGATCCCACCACTTCGGCGATCGTCCCCGCATTTCAAACCGCCGGAATCAAGGCCGTGCGCTGGCCCGGAGGATCTTGGTCCGACGACTATCATTGGGAGACCAACACCATCTGCGGCAACACCGCCAACTCCAATGCGACATTCTCCAAGTTCGTCGACGATCTCGCGATCCCGGGAGGGCTGGACGTCGCACTGACGGCCGACTATGGCACCAGCCCGACCTCATGTACCGAGCCCGGCGAGCCCTCCGAAGCCGCGGCGTGGGTAAAGGCCGCGCTCAGCGACGGCATCACCGTCAGCCACATGACCGTGGGCAACGAGGAGTACGGAGACTGGGAGACGGACAACCACTCCAGCCCTCATGACCCGACGACCTACGCCGCTGCGGTGGCCGGAACCAGCGGCTATTATGCATCGATCAAGGCAGCGAGCCCGAAGACTCTGGTTGGGGTCGATGTCGACCCGGGCTATGACTGGGACGCGACCGTACTCGCCAATGCCAAGGGCAGCTACGACTTCGTCGAGTACCACTTCTATCCGCAGACGCCCGGCTATGAAAGCGACACCTACCTGGTGCAGCAGGCGGCGCAGGACCTGACTGCCGCGATCGATACGATCCAGTCGGAGCTCTCGACGGCGGGTGAGCCGGATACTCCCATCTACGTGGGCGAGATCGGCTCGGTCTATACCGATCCCGGCAAGCAGACCACGTCGATTACGCAGGCGCTCTTCGCCGGCCAGGTGCTCGGCGAAATGATGAACGATGGCGTTTCGCGCGCCACGTGGTGGATCGGCTTCGGCGGCTGCTCCGACGCCACAACCGGCAACTTCTCGAGCTCGCTATACGGCTGGCAGAACTTCGGCGGCTACATGGTCTTCTCCGACGGCACGCCGGAATACGGTTGTGAAAACGCAACGCCGGTGCCGGTGGGAACGCTGCTGCCCACCGCGCGCGCGTTCCAGCTTTTCAGCAACGTCGCCGTCACCGGCGAAAGCGTTCTCTCGGCCAATGTGAACGGAGATACGACCGACGTTCGCGCTTACGCAGCCACACACAGCGGCGGTACCGCGCTGGTGCTCTTCAACCTGAACGAAACCACGACCGAGGCTGTTGCAGTTACACTGTCCGGCCAAAACGCCAGCTCGGGCGTCACCGTGCAGACTTATAGCAAAGCGATTTATGACCAATCACAGAGCAACGTCTGGGCGCCGCCCACCACGACCAGCCTGGGCGCGCAGAGCCTGCCGCTGAGCCTTTTCCTCGCGCCGTGGAGCATGAATGTCGTCCTCATCCGTTAGGCACGGAATCGCAGAACGGTGGGAAACGAACCCTCAAACTGGAACGGTCTGCGGCTTCGGCTGATATGTCCCCACCTCGGCGCGGAAACCGACCATCATGCGGTTCCACAGGTTGATGTAGCCGATCGCCAGACCCAGCTTCGCCAAATCGGCGTCGCCGAATTCCCGGTGTGCTTCCTGGTATACAGCTTCCGGCGCGTGGCCTTGCTGGATATTCGTAAGAGCTTCGGTCCAGGCCAGCGCGGCGCGCTCTCGCGCTGTGTAAAAAGGCGTTTCGCGCCAGGCGCTCAATCCGTAAAGCCGCTGCTCGGTTTCGCCCAGGGCGCGCGCGTCTTTGGTGTGCATGTCGATGCAGTAGGCGCAGCCGTTGAGCTGCGAGGCCCGCGTATACACCAGGTGCAGCAGCTTGGCATCGAGCCCGCTTTCGTTGATCGTCTTGCCCAGGGAGCGCAGCGCATGAATTCCCTCGGGAAAGGCCTTGCCAAAGTTCGCACGGTCCGCCATTCCAATCCCTCCATTCCATTCGATGGTTTAGAAGGCTATCGGCTCCGGCAAGTTCCTCATTTCGTCGCGCAGCCGATCCGCTCCCCTCGGGATTCCCGGGATGTAAATTGCTTCGATTCACAAACGACACAAGGCGTACACTGCCGCCATAGGGGTTCGCCGGAGTCGCGGAACTTTTTGCCGCGGATTGGGTTACCAATCATGACTGCAGTCGGCTCCAGCGCGTCTAACGAATTGAGCCGGCTGGGCTCCATTGGAAGAGGAGAAGATCAAGATGAATGGTCCGAAGCTTAGAAGGTACTTTCCCTTGGCTCTCGCGGCAGTTGCGCTGATCGCTCTTTGCGGCGCAAAAGCGATGCAGCAAAGCGGCGACGCTTCCCAGACCGCCAGCCAATCCGCAACCGGCCAACGCAGCGACGGACAGATCGAAATGGACGTTGTGCATGCGCTGGACGCATCGGATGCCCTTAAAAACGACCTGATCACCGCAGCCACCGTGCAGGGCGAAGTGACGCTCTCGGGAACGGTTTCGAGCGATGCGTCCAAACAGCTGGCCGAGTCGATCGCCAGCCATGTGCCGGGCGTTACCAAGGTGCACAACAACCTGAACGTCGGCAACGTCCAGGAAGCTGCCAATGCAGCTAACGAGGCCACGCCGCCTGAAGAGCCGGAAGACAACCAGGCCGAGGCGCCGCAACAGACCGCGCCTGCACCGCAGGAGAATCCGCAGGCTGCGCCACCCAGCCAGGCCCAGGCTCCGCCTCCGCCGCCGGCGCGACCGCAATACGGAGCGCCGTATCCGCCCCCGCCGCCGTATCCTGGCCAGCCGTATCCTTATGGCCAGCCCTATGCTTACGGCCAGCCTTCTCCCTATGCTCCGCCGCGACCTCCCCAGCCCAATTACGAATTCGCCAAGGGGCCAATCACGGTGCCCCAGGGAACGCTGGTTCAAGTGCGGACTTCTGAGGCCGTCGACGGCAAGAAAGCCAAGGAAGGCACGCCGGTCGAATTCACCGTTATCCGCGATGTGACCGTCGGCGGCGTTCTGGCGATTCCGCGCGGCGCGACGATGCACGGCGTGATCACCGAGGCCAAGCAGTCGGGCCCCGTGGGCGGCAGCCCCGAACTGGCACTTAAGCTGACTTCGCTCGATCTGGCCGGGCAGAATTACCCCATCGATTCGGACCAGTTCAAGGTGCGTGGCCCGAATAAGGCCGGCTACACGGCGGGCAATACGATCGGCGGAGCCGTTCTGGGCGCGATCATCGGCGGCGCGATCGGACGCGGCGAGGGCGCAGCGATCGGCGCGGGGGCCGGCGCAGCCGCGGGCATGGGAGCCTCGGCCGCAACGCCCGGGCCGCATGCCTGGATTCCCTCAGAGGCGCTGGTGACCTTCCATCTCAATGCGCCGATTACGGTGCAGCCGGTCACGCAGGAGGAAGCGTCTCGACTGGCCGAGGGACTCTACCCCGGCGGACCCAATCTCTACCGCCGCGGCTATTACGGATATCCGTACTATCCCTACGGCTACCCTCCGGTGTACTACCGGCCCTACTTCGTCTCCGGCGGGTACTACTACTGGCGATAACTTGAAGTTCGTTCCTCCCGGCAAGAAATAAGCGGGCGTTCCGAAAACACGGAATGCCCGCTTTTTGCCGTCGAATGGACAGGCCGTGCTCACGAACCTATCGGATGCTTGTTGCCTGAGACCCGCCATCTTAGGCACTATGGAAAGTTGCGTTCGCACCGCAGGGGTTGAAGCCCGGATCCTTTTTGCGCTCTTCCCGGCACGACTGAAAGTCGTGCCCAGATAGAAAGCATTCAACGGGGATTCGTTTGCAACTGCCTAGCCCTTGAGGGAAGCCGATCCAGCACTACCCAGTAGCCGCAACCGTGGAGCAGGAACGATGAGCGTCATCAAGTTCGGAACTTCAGGCTGGCGTGCGGTTGTCGCCGACGAATTCACCACCGCGAACATTCGGCTCGCCGTTGCCGGCATTGCCGCTTACGTCAAAACCCAGCCGCAGCCGCATCGCGTGCTCGTCGGCCGCGACCCGCGCTTCCTGGGCGAATCTTTTGTCGATCTCGCTGCGCGCGTTTTAGCGGGCGCCGGCGTCGCGCCCATCTTGATTCCCGAAGCCGCGCCCACCCCGGCCATCGCCCACGCCGTACGCGTCATGAAGACCTCCGGCTCGATCAACTTCACCGCCTCGCACAATCCGCCCGAGTACAACGGCGTCAAGTTCTCCACGCACGACGGCGCGCCGGCGTTACCCGAGGTGACAAAGCAGATTGAAGCGGCGATCGCCGGAATCGAGAAATCCGGCGGGCAGATTGCCATTGCCGGACCTGCTGCGGCAGGCTTCGAAACCACCGACGTCAAGCCGGCCTTTCTCAAGCGCCTCGGCGAACTCGTCGATCTGAAGGCCATCGCCAAGTCCGGAATCAAGGTGGTTTACGATCCCTTCTGGGGCGCGGGGCGAGGCTACGGTTCCGATTTGTTACGCGATGCCGGAGTCGCAGTCGAATGCGTCCACGACTATCGCGACGTGCTCTTCGGCGGCCATGCACCCGAGCCCGACGATCATTTGCTCGGCGCGGCAAAAGAAAAGATGAAAGAGATCGGCGCGGCGCTCGCCATCGCCACCGACGGCGACGCCGACCGCTTCGGCATCGTCGACGGCGACGGAACATTTATCCAGCCCAACTACGTCATCGCCCTGCTCTTCGATTACCTCGTCGAGACACGCGGCTGGCGCAACGGCGTGGCCAAGAGCGTGGCCACCACCAACCTTGTCAACGCGCTCGCCGAGCGTCTGAACGTGCCGCTCTACGAAACACCGGTCGGCTTCAAGTACATCGGCGAGCTCATCATCGAAGACAAGATCGCGATCGGCGGCGAGGAGTCGGCGGGCTTGACCATTCGCGGCCATGTGCCGGAAAAGGACGGCATTCTCGCCGGACTGCTCGTGACCGAGATGGTCGCCACGCGCGGCAAAAGCCTGGGCACGCAACTCAAGGAGTTGTTTGGCAAAGTTGGTTCCTACTACCCGGTGCGCGAGAACTTCCGCTTGACCCCTGAAGTGAAAGCCGCGTTCACTGAGAAGATGAAGGTCGATCCCAAGGAACTGGACGGCCGCAAGGTTGCCAGCGTGGTGCGCACCGACGGTCTCAAACTCATTCTCGACGATGGCTCGTGGGTCTGCTATCGATTATCGGGAACGGAGCCCGTTGTACGCGCTTACACCGAGGCCCGAAGCGAGCAGGATATGGAAAAGCTGCGCGCGGCGGCAGAGAAGTTTGTGCTGTCGTAGGAAGAGTTGCTCAGCGCCACTCAATTTCGATTTGTCATCCTGAGCCCCGTTTGGCCGATTCTCGGCCAAACGGAGGCGAAGGATCTGCGGTTGATCCTCCGGCTTGTGCGACGAATTGCTAAGAGGCCACGCTACTTTGGTATCGGAGAAGTTGGTATCGGATAAGAAGGGCCAAGGAAACGTAGATTCTTCGCTTACGATCCCCAACCTCCACCCCAAAGAGCAAAGACCGCTCTTTGGGGACCCCGGAGGACGTTTGGGGCCCGATGCGCTCAGAATGACATGCGCGAATTTGTTCAGCACGTTAGGAACAGGACGCTAGAATCTGGGAATAAACGAATCGCAATGCCGGAATCGAAAATACAATCCACGAAACCATCCGCTCCCATTTCCAAGCGCGTATT
>JASHTH010000795.1 GCA_030040655.1 Acidobacteriaceae bacterium
TCGTGGATTCCTCGGTTGCACCGTCGGCTCCGCTACAATGAATGCAGCGCCTGCTGTGCCGGGGAGTGGAATCCCAGGGCCGCCAGGCGCATCTGAGCATTATGCTGGCGAAAAACTTACCCGAAGCGCTCACGTTCGACGATGTGTTGCTGGTGCCTGCGTATAGCGAAGTCGTGCCGGTGCAGGTAAGCACGCAAACCAATCTCACGCGCCACATTACGCTGAATACGCCGCTGATCTCTTCGGCCATGGACACGGTGACCGAGTCGCGCATGGCCATCGCCATGGCGCAGCAGGGCGGCATCGGCATTGTGCATCGTAACCTGAGCATTGCCGACCAGGCCGGCGAGATCGACAAGGTGAAGCGGTCGGAGAGCGGCATGATCGTCGATCCGGTGACAATCGGGCCGGACCAGAAGATCGGCGACGCGCTCGAAGTGATGCGCCGCTACAAGATCTCCGGTGTGCCGGTGACGCGCGACAAGAAGCTGGTCGGCATCCTTACCAACCGCGATCTGCGCTTTGAAACGCGCACCGATATTCCCATCGGCGACGTGATGACCAAGGACGACCTGATCACCGTGCCGGTGGGCACCACGCTCGAAGAGGCAGAGCAGATCCTGCACAAGCACCGCGTGGAGAAGCTGCTCGTCGTCAACGGTCAGTACGAGCTCAAAGGGCTGATCACGGTCAAGGATATCCAGAAAAAACTGAAATATCCGAACGCCAGCAAAGACGAGCAGGGCCGGCTGCGCGTGGGCGGCGCCATCGGCGCCACGGGCGACTTTATGGAGCGCGCCGCGGAGCTGGTGCGGGCGCGCGCCGACGTGCTGGCCGTCGACTCGGCGCACGGCCATTCGTCGCGCGTGCTCGACGCAGTGCGGCAGGTGAAGAAGCGCTTTCCGCAGGTGGGACTGCTGGCCGGGAATGTGGCGACCTACGACGGGGCTCTGGCGCTGATCGACGCCGGCGCGGATGCGGTGAAAGTGGGCATCGGACCCGGCTCCATTTGCACCACGCGCATGGTCACGGGCGCGGGCATGCCGCAGATCACGGCAATCTCGGAGGCCTACCGCGCGGCAAGCGAGCTCGGCGTACCGGTGATCGCCGACGGCGGAATCAAGTATTCGGGCGAGATCACCAAGGCGATCGCGGCAGGGGCCAGCACGGTGATGATCGGATCGCTCTTTGCCGGCGTAGACGAGAGCCCCGGCGAAACCATTCTTTACCAGGGGCGCAGCTTCAAGGCCTATCGCGGAATGGGGTCACTGACGGCGATGAGCCAGGGTTCGGGTGAGCGCTATTTCCAGTCGAACGCCGATATGGCCGACGCGGAGTCGACCAGCGAGGGAGTGGTGCAGCGCGAGTGGAACAACCAGAACCGGCTGGCCAAGTTCGTGCCCGAAGGCATTGAAGGCCGCGTGCCTTATCGCGGGCCGCTCGAGTCGATGGTCTTTCAGCTGGTAGGCGGATTGCGCTCGGGCATGGGCTATCTGGGCTGCGGGTCAATCGAAGAGTTGCAGCAGAAGGCGCAATTCGTGCGCATCTCAGGCGCGGGCCTGCGCGAAAGCCATGTGCACGACGTGATCATCACCCGCGAAGCGCCCAACTACCATGTCGAGTAGCGGGCGCGGCTTCAGATTCTGGGCCAGCACATGGTGCCCCGTCATCGCATGTGTCGTTGTTATCGCGCTTGAGTCCACTGTCTACTTCGGCGCCGACCACACCACCGGCCCGCTGCGCTGGCTCTTCGAGCACATCTTCTGGAAGGTGAGCGACGAACACTGGCACTACTATCACATTGCTTTCCGCAAGTTCGGACACTTTGCAGGCTATGGAGTGACTGGTCTCGCGTGGCTGCGCGCCTGGCGCAGAACCTGGCCGGAAAAAACATTTCTGCGATGGGCAACGCTCGCGCTGTTGGGCACAGCTTTAATCGCCAGCAGCGACGAGTGGCACCAGACCTTCCTGCCCAATCGCACCGGTTCAATCTACGATGTGATGCTCGACTGCGCGGGGGCGGCTGCCATGCTGCTGATGGTCGGGGCATGCCGGCGGCTGGGGGCGCGCCGGCGGCTGGCAACAGCGTCTTAGGCGGGAACAGAGCTAAGCGCCCCGAGGCCGGAAATGCAAAATGCTCTTCGATCCGATCGCTGCAAGGAGGACGAAAGGCCCAGGTCGAGCCGCCGCTACCGAATCCAGGCTTACTCATTGATCTTGGCTTGCATTTCGTCTAATCTGCTGAGCAGCGCATCTTAACCGGCTGCGCGCGCCGACCTCGGGAAGTGCACTCTTTGACTCGTCACAAGATGAGTGAGGCGCGTCGGCATAGAAGCCGCACATCCGAAACGAGGAGTTCTCGCCCATGCGCACACTGTTCTTTTTGGTCTGTCTTGCTGGCGCCGCGGGACAGTCCGCTTCGTTCACCGTCGCGCCACAAGCTGCCACCCGTGTCTTCAGGCCGGGGACTGGAGTTTACGCAACAGGACGCAAGGTGATCATCTCGGACCGGACCTCAAGCGCGGCTATTTACCACACGATCGATGCAACCAAGCCCACGGCCTCCTCTTCGAAGTACATGGCTCCGATCGTTGCGACTTCAACCGAAACGATCGAGGCGATTGCGATTGCAGCGGGCTACGCGCAGTCTGCGACGGGCAAATCAATTTACGCAGTCGAGCCAACGGTGCTGATCTCCTCGAGCGCAACCCGAGTCTTTGTGGGACAGCCGTTCACGTTGAGCTGGTCTTCAGCCAATGCCGGCTCGTGCGCATCGAGCGGAGCATGGAGCGGACCAAGGCGGCTCAAAGCGCAATTGAGCGTGACGGCTACAACAGCCGGCAGGCTGACGTACATCATCACGTGTACCGGTGCGGGTGGGACGGCCAGCGCCGAGGTCACTGTGACCGCGGCGAAACCATCGCTTTCGATGAAGAGCGTTTTTTCGCCGAATGGCGTCACCATCTCGACCAGCGAGGGCGCGCCATATGCCGATTGCGACTTCTGGGACACGTACCTCCCCGGGTGCACCGGTCAATCCAATTTCGGTTATGGCCCGACAAAGGTGGTCCACCTGTTTATATGCTTGAGCGGAGAGGTCACTCTCGGCTCCTGTTCGCAAGAGCCGGAAGTGACCGGCCCTCTTTCCGCGGACATGCTGGACAAGATCGATTCGGGAATCGCGGCATATTCCGGTTCCGGCGCCCGGCTTCTGGTCAGATTCATCTACAACTTTGGACCGATCGGCCCCTCTGCAAAGGATGCGCCTCTCGATGTGATCCTCGACAATATCGATCAGGTTGCACCGATCCTACTCAAGAACAAAGATCTGGTCTTTGCGCTGGAGGCCGGCTTCATTGGAACCTGGGGCGAATGGCACGACTCCACCAACGGGAACGACGCGGCGGCCGCGCAGAAGAAGGTCCTCGACAAGGAGCGGTCTTACTTCAGCGGCGTCTTCCCCATCCTGGTGCGCGATCCGGGAGACATAATTCAGTATGCTGGCGACGCGACGCCGGTGCCCGGCCTGGGAATTCACGACGACTACTATGCGTCGAGCCCCGACGATTCCCTCACGTGGAGCCCCTGCGACCCCGACGCGGGATATTGTCTATCCGACTACACGCAGAGCGAGATCGAGTCTTACGGTTCCGCGGTTTCGACGACAACGATGTTTGCGGGTTCGTTTGGAGCCTTGTATCCGGCCTTGCAGGCGTGCGCAGCTCTGGCCAAATTCTCGTATATGTATCATCCGCAGTCGCTCCAGCTTTCACCATATCCGGCAGATATCGGCCCGGAATTGCAGAACGAGGGATGCGCTCTGAGCTTCTATAACATGGTGGGAACGCGAATTGAGATTCAGGATGCCAGTATAATCGGGAACCCCAAGCCCAATGGACGCCTGTACGTGGGCTTGACGATGCTCAACGCGGGCTATGGACGCGTCATCCGCGAACGGCCGGCCACGCTGGTGTTTCTCTCCGGCGGGAAGCCGGTAGCGCAGATCCCGATTCCGATCGCAAGCCTTGACCTGCGCAAGCTGGCATCGTCCGCAGCGCCCTCACCGCAGACCTTTGGCTTCGATGTCACGCTGCCAGCGTCGTTTCCGGAGACCGGAACCATCTCCGCCAATCTGTCGATCCCCGACCCGGCGTCCTCGCTCAAGCCCCAGGCGGCCTACGCGCTCCCCTTGAACAGCCTGGACGAGCAAATGAAGCCTGTGTTCAATCCGACTACCGGCGACAACGCGATCGCGACGTTCGGAGTCCAATAATCGGGTATCAATGAAGAAGGACCGGCCGGGCCATGCGAAAGCATGCACGGGCAGAACGGATGCGGAGAGAACGTGCGCTTGCTACAAAGAGCGCTGTAACAACACGCCGAACGACCTGGCCGAACCGGGAAGTACCGGCCTAGGCAGCTTGTTCGCCGGGCTCGTCTTTCTTCGATTCTTCCAGCTGCTTCTCCAGTTCGGCGCGCTTCTTTGCCTTGATCTCTTCGCGCTTCTTGCGCTTGACCTCGAGCTGCTTTTCGGCTCCGAGCAGTTCGATGAAGGCCTTCTCTGCGCCGTCGCCCACCTGGAAGCCGGTGCGGACGATGCGCAGGTAGCCGCCGTTGCGATCGCCGTAGCGCGGGGCCACGGTGTCGAAGAGGCGGTTGACCGCGTCGCCGGTACGCAGAAAAGCGAGCGCCTGGCGGCGCGCGTGCAGGTCGCCGCGCTTGCCCAGGGTGATCATTTTCTCAACGTGAGGGCGCACGGCCTTGGCCTTGGCCACGGTGGTCTCGACGCGGTCTTCGAGCAGGACCGAGGTGGTGAGGTTGCGAAGCAGCGCGGCGCGGTGGCTGGTGTTGCGTCCGAGCTTGAATCCGGCATTGCGATGGCGCATAAAACTAGCTCCTAGCTTTTAGCTCCTAGCTCCTAGCCTGTCTTGCTCGGGTAAGGCGAAATCCACCAAACCATGAACAAGCTAGAGGCTAGAGGCTAGAAGCTAGCAGCTCTGTTAAAAATTCTCGTGCTCGGTGGGCAGTTGCAGGTCCACCGAGTCGAGGGGTTCGTCCTCTTCGTCGAAGCGGGCAAAGCTTGAAGCCAGCGCCGTTGCCGGCGGGATGCTCGTCGGGCCGGGGACCGCGTTGCCGTGCTCGTCGATCTTCATGCCCAGCGACAGGCCCATCTGGGCAAGAATCTCTTTGATCTCGTTCAGGCTCTTGCGGCCGAAGTTCTTGGTCTTGAGCATCTCGGCTTCGGTCTTTTGCACCAGCTCGCCGATGGTCTGGATGTTGGCGTTCTTGAGACAGTTGTAGCTGCGGACGGAAAGCTCAAGCTCTTCGACGGAGCGATTCAAGTTGTCGTTGCGCAGCAACACGCGGCCCTCTTCGCCGCGGGCTTCGGCTTCGATCTCCTCCTCGAAGTTGATGAAGATGTTCATGTGGTCCTTGAGCAGCTTGGCTGCCAGTCCCACGGCATCGGCGGGCAACACCGCACCGTTGGTCCACACTTCGAGCGTGAGCTTGTCGTAGTCGGTGATCTGGCCGAGGCGCGCGGCGTCGACCACGTAGTTGACGCGGCGCACGGGCGAGTGCACGGAGTCGACGGGAATGAATCCCAAACCGAGGTCGGCATCGAAGTTCTTGTCGGCCGAGACGTAGCCGCGGCCGCGTTTCAGGCGCATCTCCATGTCCAGCTTGCCGCCTTCGGAAACGGTGGCGATGTACACATCCTTGTCGAGGATCTCGACGTCGCCGTCGGCTTCGATCATGCCGGAAGTGACCACGCCGGGCTGATCGGCGCGCAGATAGAGCGCCTTAGGGCCCTCGCCCTGCAGCTTGAAGGGCACCTGCTTGAGGTTGAGGATGATGTCGGTCGCGTCTTCTGAGACGCCGGCGATGGACTGGAACTCGTGAAGCACGCCTTCGATGCGAATGGCCGTGACCGCGGCGCCTTCAATGGAGCTGAGCAGCGTGCGGCGCAGGGCGTTGCCGATGGTGGTGCCGAAGCCGCGCTCGAACGGCTGGGCGCTGAATTTGCCGTATTTGTCGGT
>JASHTH010000796.1 GCA_030040655.1 Acidobacteriaceae bacterium
TCGAAGGATCTGCGAGTGCCTTTCGGAGAATTGTATGCAGCGTCCCTTGATCGTTTTCGGTTGATCGATGCACCAACAGATCAATCGTCGCTCCGGATGATATAAAGAACTCCGGCGGCTTTGCCATTCGAGAATTGATTGCGCGGAGAGGGAGCACAATCATCATCCATCGAGGCAGGCTTGCAGGAGACGCTCATGAAAACCATCAAGGGGCCGGCGATCTTTCTGGCGCAGTTTGTCGGCGATGCCGCGCCGTTCAACACGCTGGCCGGAATGGCGCACTGGGCCGCGGACCTGGGCTTCGTCGGCGTGCAGATCCCGAGCTGGGACGCGCGTCTCTTCGACCTGAGGCGCGCCGCCGAAAGCCAGGAATACTGCGACGAGATCCTCGGCATCCTGCGCAAGGAAGGATTGGCGCTCACCGAGCTCTCCACGCATCTTCAAGGGCAACTGGTCGCCAGCCATCCGGCGTATGACGCGATGCTCGACGGTTTTGCTCCTGCGAGCCTCGCCGCCAACGCGAAAGCGCAGCAGGAGTGGGCCGTGCAGCAGTTGAAGTGGGCGGCGCAGGCGAGCCGCAGGCTGGGTCTGACTGCGCATGCGACGTTTTCCGGCGCGCTGGCATGGCCGTTCTTCTATCCCTGGCCGCAGCGGCCCGCCGGGCTGATCGACGAAGCTTTTAAGGAACTTGCACGGCGCTGGAAGCCGATTCTCGACGTTTTCGATGTGTGCGGCGTGGATGCCTGCTATGAACTGCACCCAGGCGAAGATCTGCATGACGGAGCGACCTTCGAGCGCTTTCTCGATGCGGTCGGTAATCACAAGCGCGCCAACATTCTCTTCGACTCGAGCCACATGGTGCTGCAGCAGCTGAATTACCTCGAGTTTCTCGATCTCTACCACGAGCGCATTCGCGCCTTTCACGTCAAAGACGCGGAATTCAACCCTACGGGCCGCTCCGGAGTCTACGGCGGCTATCAGAATTGGATCAACCGACCGGGCCGTTTTCGCTCGCTCGGCGACGGGCAGACCGACTTCGGCGGCATTTTCAGCAAGATGGCTCAGTACGGCTATCCCGGCTGGGCCGTCGTCGAGTGGGAGTGCTGCATCAAGCATCCCGAAGACGGCGCGCGCGAAGGCGCAAAGTTCGTGCGCGATCACATTATCCGCGTCACCGAGAAAGCTTTCGACGACTTCGCCGGCTCTGGCGCCGATGTGGCGAAGAATCGCAAGATTCTGGGTCTGAGCGGCTGAAGCAGAAGTCTGCTCGATCGAGGGTGCCCCAGGTCCCGATTTTGGGACCTGGGATACGACAGAGCTTTAACAATAAGGTTCGACTTCACTCAAATCATCTAAGTCGCAATCCCCGCCGACCGGTAAATCATCGTGATGTAGCTCAAATCGCGTAGGCCCTCTTCTCCCGGCGATTGCGGCTCGAGTCCGTTTTGCACGCAATGCGAGAAGTGCTCGGCTTCGGCCTGGAATTGCGACGGATCGCGCGCGGTGTTCGGCTCGTCGATCGGCTTGCCGTCGCAATCGGCGCGCAGATGCAGCCCTTCGTAGATGAACGCGGGGTTGACGTCGATCCAGCCCTTCGATCCGTGCACGCGAAAGTATCCTTCCATCGATCCGCCATACGTCGTGTTGCAACTGGCGACGATGCCTGACGGAAACTTCATCGCCCAGCCCACGTTTTCTTCCACCTCATTGAATCGCCCGTCGCGATCGATGACCGAAGAGAAGGCAGCGATGCGATTGGGCTCTTCGCCGGTCAGATAGCGGCAGGCGTTCAGCGAATAAATGCCGACGTCAAAGAGCGGCCCTCCACCGGCGAGTTTCTTGCTCAAGCGCCACTCGCCCGGCGCAATGTCGAATCCGAACGCGCTTTCGATCGCCTGCACCTGGCCGATGGCGCCGGAGCGGATGAGTTGAATCGCGCGCCGGTTCGTGGGCTCGTAGTGGCAGCGGTAGGCGATCATCAGCTTCACATTGGCCGCCTTGCACGCGGCGATCATCGCCTGGCACTCGGCGACGTTGGTCGCCATCGGCTTTTCGCAGAGCACGTGCTTGCCGGCCTTGGCCGCGCGAATGCTGTACTCGGCGTGCATAGAATTGGGCAACGCCACATACACCGCATCGATCGTCTTGTTGTTCGCAATTTCGTCGAAGTTGTCGTAGTTGTAAATAGAGCTTTGCGGCACGCCGTATTCGGCGGCGGTGCGATCGGCCTTGTCGCGATGGCCGCTGACTAAGCCGGTGATCACGGAATTCGTAGTCAGGCGCACGCCGGGCATAAAGTGACTGGCGATGCGTCCCAGTCCGATCACGGCGTAGCCTGTTTTCGACCCCACCGACGAAGACCCGTCCGTGGGGACCCCCGTCTTCGACCCCACGGACGAAGACCCGTCCGTGGGGACCCCCATCTTGCGCTGCGGCGTTTGCGCATTCAATCGCGGGGCAAGATGCGCTGCGACGCCCATCACGCCCAGTTTGGCGAAATCTCTGCGGGACCAGTGCATGGGGTCCACTATAAATTGCCGCGCCCGGTCGAAAAGCCGAGTCGCTGACCATTCGATGATGGGAATCTTTTCCAGTCATGGTCCGGCCATCTACCATCGCCTTCATGGATTCCGTGGTTCTCGATGGCCAGCCGCTGACACTGGCGGAAATCGAAGCAGTCTCTCTCGCCGCACGCTCTGTCACCATTTCACCCGGCGCCCTCGATCGCGTCACCGCGAGCCGCGCCCTGATCGAGCGGATTCTCGCCGCTGGCGAAACCGTCTATGGCGTCAACACGGGCTTCGGCAAGCTGTCCGACTTCCGTGTTCCCGCCGACAAACTCGCACAATTGCAAACCAACCTGGTGCGCAGCCATTCGGCCGGCGTGGGTCAGCCGCTTGCGGAGCCCGAAGTGCGCGCCATGTTGCTGCTGCGCGCCAACGTGCTCGCCAAGGGGTTCAGCGGCGTGCGGCCGACGCTGCTGGAGTTGCTCGTGGCCATGCTCAATGCGGGCGTGCATCCTGTCATTCCCGAAAAAGGCTCGGTGGGCGCGAGCGGCGACCTGGCTCCTTTGGCGCATCTGGCCCTCGTCGTCATCGGCGAAGGCGAGGCGTTCCATCGCGGTGAGCGCATGCCGGGAGGCGAAGCGCTGCGCCGAGCCGGATTGCAGCCGATGGAACTGGCCGCCAAGGAAGGCCTGGCGCTGCTCAACGGAACACAGGCTATGAATGCCGTGGGCGCACTCGCCGTGGCGCGCGCGCAGCGTTTGGTCAAGCTCGCCGATCTGGCCGGAGCCATGTCGCTGGAAGCGCTGAAGGGCACACCCACGGCCTTCGATCCACGCATTCACCAGGCGCGGCCCCACGTAGGGCAAATTGCTGCCGCGGCGCACCTGATCGGTCTGCTTGAAAGCTCCGAGATCCGCGAGTCGCACCGCGAGCACGACTCGCGCGTGCAGGATGCCTATTGCCTGCGCTGCATGCCGCAGGTGCACGGCGCTGTGCGCGGCGTGCTGGCGCATGTTGCGTCGATTCTGGAGACTGAGGCCGGATCGGCGACGGATAATCCGTTAGTCTTTCCGCAAAACCCTTCCAAAGCGCAAGACCGCGGAGCGGTCCTTTCAGGAGGAAACTTCCATGGCGCTCCGCTGGCTTACGCGCTCGATTATGCGGCGATCGCAGTGACCGATCTCGCCGGCATCACCGAGCGCCGCATCGACCGGCTGTTGAATCCCGACATCAACGAAGGCTTGCCGGCGTTTTTGTCGCCCGATCCGGGGCTTTCATCGGGGTTCATGATTGCGCAGATCGTGGCGGCGGCGCTGATCAACGATTGCCATGTGCTCGCGCATCCGGCGTCCACGGGCAACATTCCCACCGACGGCGGCAAGGAAGATCATGTATCGATGGGCATGACCAGCGCGATCAAGCTGCGCCAGATCGTGGAGAACGCCGAGCGCATCGTCGCCATCGAATTGATGTGCGCCGCGCAGGGCATCGAGTTTCGCCGGCCGCTTGAATCGAGCAAGGAAGTGGAGCGCGCGCATGAGGCTATACGCGCCATCGTTTCCCGGCTCGAGCAGGATCGTGTTCTGGCCGCGGACATCGATGCGCTTGCGGCGGCCATCCGGGCAGGCGCATTCAACGAATGGTCACAGTGACATGTTAGGGCAGTTTAAGAAATAGCGGGGTTCTTCGGGAACTTTGCTCAAGCTCGCCGCTCCCTGCTGGTCCCACCCCAACGACGAGGACCCGTCGTTGGGGACCCCGGGGTCGAGTCGACTCAGTGATCTTTCTCCGGCAACAGAATTTCTTAAACTGCCATAATGCCGGCGTCGGGACTCGCCTGCAGGGTGTGACGATTCTCTCCGGCGATTGCGCTTTTATCGCACCTGTGCCGCGCGAGGGGGCGCGGGCGGCACACTGAACGGAAACTCGGTCACGCCGGTGTAGCCGTTGGCGCGGTCCATCACGCCCACGCGAAGAATCAACTGCCCGACCGGAAGATCCAGGTCCTGGTGCAATCGAACACCATTCGCAAGCTCGTCGGGATTCGATTGGTTGGGAGTGAGAGGATTCGACTGAGCAAACAAAACTGGAGTTATGAGCCATGAGATCGTCTTGTGCGCTTTGCCTTGCATGTTGCTATAACCAATCAGCGAACCCTGACCCCACTTAAACAGGCCCAACTCAGAGTCGGTTACGCACCGACTCTAGTTACGCACCGACTCTAAGCGACCCAATCGAAAAATGTCCAGAGCAAGGTTGAGTGGTTCCGAGATACTTTGCGGAGTTCAGCTAGGCGGGCTTACTTCTTCGCCACCATTACCGCCGCGGGAATCGTCAGCGATCCCATCCTGCCCGAGTTTTCATCCACGACGATGATGCGCGAGAGATTGGCGCCTTGCGTCGGCTCGATGACTTCGTCGAACGGAATGCCGTCGCGGAGCAACTTCTGGTAGGTCTCGGGTTTGAGACGCAGGCTCATCGTCTGGCCGGTGACCTGGGCATGCAGTCCGGCGTCGTCGCGCCGCAGCAGAAAGATGTCGATCTTATCCGTCCACAAATCCTCCTGCTGCGCCAAAGCCAGGTCGGTGGCGGCGATGTTCATTTTGAACGTGGAGGGATCGGCGGCCGAGGGCGTTGCGCTGAATGCGACATCGCTGATGTCTTTGGGCTGCCAGATCGCCTTGGTAAAGCGGTCTTTCACCGAAGACGGTTCCTTCTCGTATTGGAAGCCGGTGCGGTAGCGCAGCGTGACCTTGCGCCTGTCGGCTACCTTTACAGTGATCAAGTGGTACTTTCCGTCGGCCGCTTCGCTGGGCGAAAAGCTCAGCTCGTAGGTCGCCCGGCCGTCGTTGACCACGCCGTTCAGTTGGCCCACCATGTTGTTCGACCGGCGAAATGCCCGCCCGCCGGTGGCCTCGGCCACTTCGCGAAATACGCCTTGAATGGAATGCAGGTCCTGCTGCATTTGCGCCGTCATGCGCCCCGGACGCAGGTCGCGGGCCTGGCCGTATTGGTTTACGTCCTGTGTGGCTTGCATCTCCGGCCCTTCCATCTCATGCTCGACGGCGAGCGGCATCTGATAGGTCGGCGTCAGCTCTACGTTGCGCCGGCCGATGTCGGCGGTGATCACGGCGGATTCCAGGCGCGATGCATCGAGCGGATAGACGCTGACATGGGCGTTGTTCATCGCTTCCTGCACGTGCAGCGCGGCCGGCTCGATGAACTTGCTGGTTTTTTCGACGGTCACCGACATCTTGTTCCAGTCGGCCAGCACATTGTCGCTGGTCACCCAAACCAGGCTCTTGTGACCGGGAACGGCAGCGAGGTGCCGCGCCACGTCGACGAGGATGTACATTGCATTCGGCCCCGGCATGCTGCCCAGTTCGCGCAGTTTGGCGTCGAGAGCCTCCGACTGCGACTCCTGGTCGAGCGTGAAATCGCCGTTGACGCTGAGCAAGTCCTCCGGGCTGTGGACGGTTTCGATCTGCTGCCGGTTGCGCTGCTCTTCGTCGTTGGCGTTGGCCATGTCCTGCACCACGGGGGCCCACTTGGCGAGCTTTGCCGCGAGACTTTCGTGGTCGGTCGTGGCTTCCTCGAGAACCTGAAACCCGTGGTACTTCATGGTGTACAACGCCACGGGAGCGTCCTTCGGCGCAGCCTTCAGGAACTCCAGCATCTGTTCTCGCGCATCCGCGAAATCTCCGCTGGCGAGGTTGCTGCCGTCGACGAGAAGGATGATCGTATTGGTTTCCGCGCCTCCGGTCTTGGATCCATCCACCGGCCGATTGGTGAAGGCTGGCGGCTCCTCTGTTGCCGCTGCGGTTGGCGCGGCAGCCTCCGGTGGAGCGCCCGCGTTCGCCTGCTCGAAGGAACGGAGATCCTGCTTGACTCCGTCATCAAAAACTTCAAAGTCGCTTTGCTTGAGATTGGTGACCGGCCGGCCTTTCTGGTCCAGGGCCACCACGCCCACGTTGACCAGGTGAGAGGTGAGGTGGAGCGTGAATCCGTCGTTGGGGGCTGCTGGCCTTTGGGTAGCAGGCTCCTGGGGGAGGCCGGTCGCTTCAGAGACGCTGACCTCGGGAACGACGGGCTCCGTCGGTACAGCGGCTTCGGGAGCCGGGGCCGAGGCTTCCTCAGCGGCTGGCTCGGCGGGCGTTTCGCTGGCTGCGGCAGACGGCTCGGTTGCCGCCGCGTTTGCGGTCTCTTCAGCCGGTTTCGGCGTTTCGACCGCAGGACTGGCGCTTTGGGCCGGGGCACCGATGAGAGTCGGCTGGCTTACCGACGAGCCGGGAGCCCTTTCGCTGGCAATTTCAGATTTACCGGGCAAAATACGCGCTTCGACGCGAAAGAGATGATATTGCCGGAAAGCGGTGTCATTCAGCAAAAACTGGTGCGAAACCTTCGGAAGGCCCCCCAGGCTTGTCTTCTCAAACGGTGAAAGAGCGCCTCGATTCTCTTGAGAAAGCAAACTGTGGAGCTGCCGCGTATCGGGAGCCAGTGCCAAGGCGATACCTCGCGCCGGGCAGATATACGTCTTGCCGCCGATTTCCACCGGCCCATATTCCACGGCCATGGATGCGCGCGCGATGGGGTTGCCGGGATCGAGGTCTGCCTCGACCGTGATGCGAAGGATCGCCCCATTGGCCGGGTCGACGGCGATTTCGCCATGATAGCCGGTGCGCTGGTTCAGGACGTTGGTTTCCATGGCGTATGCCGCAGCGATGCAGCAGAAGCGAACGTCATAATGCGACTTTTCCTTGGGCACCGAATAGTAGAAGACGCCCTCGAGCCCGCCCGGACCCATTTCCCAGTGGCTCCACGCCAGCCGGCTGCGGGCGGCATCGATCATCACGATCCCGAGGATCGATCCGAACTCGCCCCAAGTCGTCAATCCTCTTTCCGGCGGCTGGGCTTTCGCGGCTTTTTGCACCGCCGGTTCCAGGAACTCGTGGCTGTCGCGGTAAAACACGGTCACCGCCGATCGCGCCACCGCGCGCAGGGGCGGAAGACCGCCCGCGCTTTCGGCCGGCTGCGAAGCCGACTCGAAGCGGGTCGTATTGCGCGTGGCAAAAAGATTCGGCAGCAGAGGTAACGATTTGCCGAGGTAGTTCACTGTCAGCGCCATCATGCGCCGTTGCGCGGCCAGATCGGGCGGCGCCGTGGCGGGGATTTCGGAGGCGGGAGGTCGGAGAAATGCCGATTCATCGGCCAGCAGAAGCAGCGCTTGCCGCGACTTTTCCCCGGGTGCGTCGGCCCTGAGCTGGACCAGGCGCGCCGAGCTCAGCCTCTCGGTCAATTCCACGTCGGCAAGCTGACGAGCCACTTCCGCGTCCGGCTTGCCCTGCGACTGGGCCAGCATCCGCTCCAGTTGCTCGACGGTTGTGGGCTGCGCGGCAAAGCTGGGCAGCGTCGATCCTGCCAATGCCAATAGAATCGCCAGATTTCGCATAGCCCCATGCCTCCTGAAAGTTCTTGCCCAGAGCTCCCGGGGATCGGGACGGGCCATGGTGTAGTGAACGCGGCTCTCGTTTTCTAGATTGTGACACCGGGACCCGGCGTTGTTAAGACATTATTCGATGTGGTCGAGAATCCCGGACCCAATTGGCTATGGCGACGGGGGCCGGACAGGCACCCACGCCGCGACGGGCTGGGATCGTGGCGCACGCGGCAGCCGCTACGGAAGCACGGTTGCAGAGATCGTGATCGACCCAATCCGGCCGGTGTTCTCGTCGACGACGATCGTTCGGATGGAGCCGGAACCTGGCTTGGCTCCGATCGGCTCCTCAAACGGAAGGCCATCGCGAAGCACTTTCTGATAGGTAGCCGGCGTCAGCCGCAAGCCCAGCGTTTGGCCGGTTACTACGGCGTGCAGGGCCGAGTCGTCCCGGCGAACGAGGAAGATATCGAGCTTGTCCATCCAGCGACCGCCCTGTTCAGCCAGGTCGAGATCGGTGCCGGCGAGATTGAGGTCGAGCGCAGGTCCATTCGCGCCTTTCGTCAGTTTGGCGTCGATGCCGATCTCGCTCGTATCCGCCGGCTGCCAGATCGCCTGCTTGAAGCGGTCTTTCAACGATGCCGGCTCGGTTGCGGCGAAATAGCCTACCCGATACCGCTCAACGGCCCCGCGCTTGCCGGCGAGCTTCACGGTCAGCACGTGATATTTGTCGTCAGCCGGCGCGTCGGGGGTAAAGCTCAGCAGGTAAGCAGCGCGGCCATCGGCGATGGCCCCTTCGAGTTCCGCTGCGATCTCACCGGAGCGGCGGAAGGCGCGCCCGCCCGTGGCCTCGGCGATCTCGCGATAGATTCCCTGGATAGGATGCGTGTCCTGCTGCATCTGCGCGGTGGCGCGGCCCGGGTTGATGTCCCGCGTCGACTTCCGCAATGCCTCCTGTACTTCCTGCCGATCCGATCCGGGAATCGCCTGCATCTGCGCCTGCGAGCTCGCGGTCATTGCCGGAGCCAATTGCACGTTGCCGCTCTCGAGATTCGCGCCCACTCCTCCGGCCTCAAGCCGCGATGCATCGAGCGGATAGAGGCTGACATGCGCCTCATTCAGCGCCTCCTGTGCGCGTAGGGCGACTGAATCGTTGAAATGGCTGCCCTGGTCTTGCCTGGCTGCGGCCTGGCTGCTCCAGTCGGCAAGCACGTTATCGCTTGCGATCCATACCAGCGTCTTGTGACCGGCGATGGCCGCCAGGGGGCGGGCGATGGCCGCGAGAAAGATCAGCGCGTCGCGCGTCGGATCGCTGCCCATCTCCAGCAACTGCGGATCGGCCGATTCCGCCGCAGCCGAAGTTGCAATCGTTGGATTGCCATTCACAAACTGCAGATCTGCGGCGGTATGCACATATTCCATCTGTCGGCGATTGCGTTGCTCTTCCTCCTGCGCCTGCTCGAGATCCTGCGCGCTCGGCATCCACTT
>JASHTH010000797.1 GCA_030040655.1 Acidobacteriaceae bacterium
CCAAAGACGCGAACGGGCGGGGATGGCTCCCCGCCCGTTCGATTTGTTGAATTGTTGCTGGATTCTGCCGGAATCCGGTCGGCTTAAAGCGGCTGCACGTCGGCAGCCTGCCAGCCCTTGGGCCCCTTCACCACGTTGAACTGCACGGCCTGACCCTCTTGCAAGCTCTTAAAGCCACTGGAGTTGATTGCAGAGTAGTGCACAAACACATCTTCGCCGTTCTGACGCGAAATAAAGCCGAAGCCTTTCGCGTCGTTGAACCACTTCACGGTACCTTGTTCCATTTTCCTCGAATTTCCTGGATTGAATTGCGCTGGATGAATCGGAGCGACCACTGGCAGAATCTTGCTTGGTTGGGCGAGTACTGCTCACGCCCGGTTCGGCTCTAACGCTGCTGCTAGTGTATCACTGGTTGAGAAGAATTACGGCATGATTTCTCCCCCGGCGTCCCACACTTTGGATTCAGCTTCGACAAGTGGATTCGATTCATTTGTTTCCGGGGACCCTCCGGCCTGAGATAGAGCGATTCTCGAAATACGATGGGGCATTTCGAGTTTGCTTCAAGGCGGCATTTCCTTGCAGGAAAGGCCGCATAGCGGCTCGGTTCGCCCTCCACCATTTCGAGACCATTTCGAGAACCGCTATAGTGTGAAAGATTGCCATGCCGCATGATCCCGTGCCCGGCTTGCTGGCCCACGCAACGGAACTGCTGGAGGCCGAGTTCGGCGCGCTTCCGGCTGCCCCGGCGAACGTGGATCTGTCCGCAATCGAACGCGTGCTGGCCGAGACGGCCCGCCGGCTGGGCGATAACTATCCGTATTTCCATCCCCTCTACGCTGGGCAGATGCTCAAGCCGCCGCACCCGGTGGCGCGCGCCGCCTATGCGCTGGCCATGCTGATCAACCCCAACAACCATGCCCGCGACGGCGGACGTGCCAGCTCCGAGATGGAAGTCGAGGCGGTCGCTCAAATCGCGCGCATGTTCGGCTGGACCGAGTTTCTGGGACACCTCACCTCGAGCGGAACGCTGGCCAACCTCGAAGGGCTTTGGGTGGCAGGCCAACTGGCGCCGGGAAAACGCATTGCCGGTTCGGAGCAGGCGCATTACACCCACAGGCGGATTTCGGCCGTGCTCCAGCTCGAGTATGCCGAGGTTGTGACCGACAATCGCGGCCGCATGGATCTGAATGCGCTCGAAGCCGAGCTTCGCCGCGGCGATGTTGGAACTGTCGTGGCGACCTTGGGAACCACGGCGATCGGCGCGGTCGATCCGCTGCCTGAAATCCTCGACTTGCGCCGCCGCTACGCTTTCCGCGTCCATGTCGATGCGGCCTATGGCGGCTATTTCCGGCTCATTCCGGAATCGCTGGACGCGCCGGCACGAGACGCTTTCGGCGCCATCAGCCAGGCCGATTCAATCGTCGTCGATCCGCACAAGCATGGGCTGCAGCCCTACGGCTGTGGTTGCATTCTGTTCAGAGACCCGGCGGTGGGGCGTTTCTACAAGCACAATTCACCGTATACCTACTTCACTTCAGAGCAGTTGCACCTGGGAGAAATCAGCCTGGAGTGCTCCCGCGCGGGGGCGTCGGCCGTGGCGCTTTGGGCCACGCAGCGGCTTTTGCCGCTCACGCCCGGTGGCGAGTTTGCCCGCGGGCTGGCTAGGGGCCGGCAAGCGGCTCTCGAACTGGACCGTCGCCTTCGCGGCGATGCCCGGTTTCGGCCCCTGGCCGCCGGGCCTCCCGAGCTCGACATTGTGACGTGGAAAGTGGCGGGCCCCACTCCTGAACACTCGAGCGAGCAGGCTCATTCGGTTTTTGCCGCCTGTGCGGCGCGAAATCTGCATTTGGCGCTGGTACAATTGCCCCAATCCTGGTTCGATCCGGCCGGGAGGGACGTAAACCGAACGGGAAACGTGACTTGTCTGCGCTCGGTGCTGATGAAGCCGGAGCACAGCGAATGGCTGGATAGGATTTGGATAGAGTTTGCCGGGGCCTGCGCTGAGGTTGGAGAGCGGTGAGCGGCCTGATGGGAGGAGTGTTCTTGGACTCGCGAAAGAAAACGTTCTCATTCAGGGGATCGCCGGCATCGATTCTCCGCCGCCAATCTCTCCGGTCCATCGTAAGCTTACTACCGCACAGTTGTTCCCGGCCCTTGGGTTCCCTGCTTTACGCCGAGTGAATTCGATCGCATGGTGGTTGCACCCGTATGCATGATCCTGCCGTTCTGCGTTCCATGCACCTCGCGCGCTTCAAGGCCGAGCCGGCCATCTTTGCCGCTCCGGGAAGAGTCAATCTCATCGGCGAGCATACCGACTACGCCGAGGGCTTCGTCATGCCCGCAGCCATCGATTTTGCGACGTTGGCCGCCATCTCGCGACGTTCCGATGGCAAGGTCGTCATCTACTCGGAGAATTTCGGCAAGGAGCGTGTCTTCGAAGCAGACGCATTGCCGCCGGCAGCCAACGGTCACTGGAGCGATTACCCGCTCGGCGTTCTCTCCATCCTGGCGGAGGAAGGGCACAGAATTCCCGGCTTCAGTCTCTGCCTGTGGGGCGATGTTCCTCTCGGCTCAGGACTGTCGAGTTCGGCTGCCGTGGAAGTGGCCACCGCGCTGGCGGTTCTGTCGCTGCTCGGCGCCCGCTATTCCGGCCCGGCGCTGGCCCGCTTTTGCCAACGAGCCGAGAACGAGTTTGTGGGCGCCAACTGCGGCATCATGGACCAATTCATTTCCGTCAACGGTGAGGAGAATCACGCCCTGCTGCTCGACTGCCGCGACCTCAGCTACAAACTCGTTCCCCTCCCTCATGACACGGCGCTGGTGATTGCCAACACTATGGTGAAGCATGCCGTGAGCGGCAGCGAATATACGACTCGACGCGCCGAAGTCGAAGATGCCTGCGCGGTGATTGCCCGCCATCGTCCCGAGGTGCGATTCTTGCGCGACGCAACCGTGGAGGATCTGGAACGCTGGGGTGCGGAGATGGCTCCCAACGCCCTGAAGCGGGCGCGCCATGTGATTACCGAGAACCAGCGAACGGTGGCCGCGGCGGAAGCCCTGCTGCGAGGCGATCTGGCCGGGACCGGGCGGTTGATGGCTGCTGCGCATAGGAGCTATAGTCATGATTTTGAAGCCAGTTGCCCTGAGGCTGACGCCATGGTCGAGCTGGCTCAGGATTTGCCCGGCCTGATCGGCGCAAGGCTAACCGGCGGCGGGTTCGGCGGCTGCACGATCAACCTGGTGAATCGCAAGGATGCACCGGCTTTTGCCGAGAGGCTAGCCGGCCGATATGAGGCCCAAGTTGGCATTCGGCCCGAAATCCACATCTGCCGTGCTTCAGGAGGCGCCAGGAGAGTGGAATTGGGTGCCTTGACGGAGAGAAGCTAGGCTCAAAGCCGCGCGAGGGCCCTGCGGGGCGCAACTTCGCGTGGCGCGAATGTGTTACCGAATTGAACTGAACGATGAATCGTCGATCGGTTCCAAGATGCATAGACTGGGCAGTTGACAATCTGCGCCTTTGCTAGAATGAGTCCTGTTTTTTGCATCAAAACCGTTTTGGGCTCCACAATCCAGCCCTTCCGGAGGATCGAACCCGGGGCATCTCATTCTGCAGGTTTTCGGGGCGCCACGGAGTAAAGTACAAGGTCATGCTACCGACATCATTGAAGCCTTTCTCATATGAGAGTTTTCCCCAAGCCGGCGTGGTCGCATACTTCTCCATGGAGACCGCCATCGATCCGGCCATGCCCACATACTCCGGCGGCCTGGGAGTGCTGGCCGGCGATACGTTGCGTTCCGCGGCGGACCTCGGCGTCCCGCTCGTAGCCTTTACGCTTCTCCATCGCAAGGGCTACTTCCAGCAGCATCTGGATTCGGACGGGAAGCAGCGGGAAGACGTGCAGCCATGGGAACCGGCCGATTTCTGCGCGGAGGAGACCGCGCGGGTTACGGTTTCCGTCGAAGGCCGCACCGTCAACGTCCGCGCCTGGCGCTACGATCTAGTGGGCCGCTGGGGGCACGTGGTGCCCATCTATCTGCTGGACACCGATCTGGACGGCAACTCCGGCTGGGATCGCGGACTCACCGATCATCTTTACGGCGGCGACAGCAACTACCGTCTCGAGCAGGAGATCGTCCTCGGCATGGGCGGGGTTCGCATGGCGAAAGCTTTGGGCCTGGTTGTAAACGTCTATCACATGAACGAAGGCCACGCCGCCCTGCTCACGCTGGCGCTGCTCGAGCGGCAACTGGGCGGCGCGCCTGCCGGACCGCCGAGCGAGTCCGATGTCGAACTGGTGCGCCAGCGCTGCGTCTTCACCACGCACACCCCGGTTCCGGCAGGCCACGACCGTTTTTCGACCGAGCAAGCGGTGCGCATTCTGGGTAGCGAACGCACGGCGCGCCTGGAGAAACTCGGCTGCTTCCGTGACGGCATGTTGAATATGACGCTGCTGGCGCTGCGTTTTTCGCGCTACGCCAACGCCGTGGCCATGAAGCACGCCAAGGTTTCGCGCGAGATGTTTCCGCAATACACCATCGATTCGATCACCAACGGCGTCCACGCGCCGACCTGGGTTTCGGAACCGATTCAGCAGTTGCTGGACAAGCAGATTCCCGCCTGGCGCCGCGACAACCTATATCTGCGTAACGCCATCGACCTGCCGCTGGACGAGATGCTCGCGGCCCACGCGCGCGCCAAGGAGGCCTTGCTTGCCGAGGTGGCCTCTCGTACCGGCATGGTGCTCAACCCCAAGGTGCTCACGCTGGGGTTTGCGCGCCGGGCGGCGACGTACAAACGCGCCGGCCTTTTGCTCACCGATCCGGCGCGACTGCTCAAGATTGCCAGCGCGGCGGGCGGGCTGCAGATCGTTTACGCCGGCAAGGCTCATCCCCAGGACGACGGCGGCAAGGCGCTCATCCAATCCGTCGTCGCGAAGGCCGGCCAACTCTCCAATGACATGCTGCGCATCGTCTATCTCGAGGATTACAACTGGAACCTGGGCGCCTTGCTCACCTCCGGCGTCGATGTGTGGGTCAATACGCCCCGCCGCCCCTACGAGGCCAGCGGCACGAGCGGCATGAAAGCCGCCCTGAACGGCGTTCCCAGCCTTTCGATTCTCGACGGCTGGTGGATCGAAGGCTGGATGGAGGGCCTGACCGGGTGGGCCATCGAAGACGGCGCCGACGACACTGCGGAATCCAGTTCGCTCTATGCCAAACTGGAGGGCGCTGTGGTTCCGCTCTACCTCGATGCTCCCGAAAAGTGGGGCTGCCTGATGCGCACGACGCTGGCCTACAATGGCTCCTACTTCAATACCAACCGCATGGTGAAACAGTACACCCGCAATGCCTACTACCCGGTGAAGCTGGTCGAGCGGGCCCGGGTGGAGGAGCCAACTCAGGCGTTCGATCATCAGAACGTTTGAGCTCCCTCAAATTCGATGGTTGAAGGGCGGACCTTTGCGGCTCGCCCTTTTTCTTTTGGCAGGAAAGCACTGCCTACAATATCTGTAGCGTGATGGATGCACAGGGTGCAGTGTCGAATTCGATCCCGGAAGCGGCTGTCGATACGATCGTCGCCATCTCGACGCCTCCCGGCCGCGGCGGCATCGGTATCGTGCGCCTGAGCGGCCCTCTGGCCGTTGGCATCGCCGAGCAACTCGTGCGTTTGCGGCAGCCGCTGGAACACGGCCGCGCGCGATTGGCCGATGTGCTCGATCCGGAACCGGACGAACGCGGCGAATTGGCGCGCATCGATGAAGCGGTGGTGACCTTTTTCGCCGCGCCCAATTCGTATACCGCCGAGGATGTGATCGAGATTGCGGCCCACGGATCTCCTGTCGTGCTCGAAATGTTGCTGCGCCGCGCGCTGGCGCTGGGCGCGCGCCTGGCCCAGCCCGGCGAATTCACCGAGCGCGCGTTTCTTTCCGGCCGCATCGATCTCACGCAAGCCGAAGCGGTGCGCGACCTGATCGAAGCGCAGACACTCACCCAGGTGCGCCAGTCCGCAAGCCAGTTGGGCGGCGCGCTCAGTCGGCGCGTGCAGCCGGTGAAGCAAGGTCTGGTTGAATTGATCGCGCTGCTCGAAGCCGGAATCGACTTTGCCGAAGACGATGTCGACGTTGCGCCTGCCGAAGAGATCGCGCGCCGCATCGATGAGCTCACGCCTCCGCTCGCCGCACTCCAAGCTTCGTTCGCGCGCGGACGCATCGTTCACGACGGATTGACGCTCGCCATTGTTGGGCGGCCCAACGTGGGCAAAAGCTCGCTCTTCAACCGGCTGGTGGAGCGCGACCGCGCTATCGTGACGGCGACTCCCGGCACCACCCGAGACACCATCAGCGAGCGCATCTCGCTGGACGGCATTCCGCTCGAGTTGGTCGATACCGCGGGACTGCGCGAAGCCGGCGAGGAAGTGGAGCAGCTCGGCATCGCGCGTAGCCGCGAGGCGCTGGCCGACGCCGCGCTGGTGTTGATTGTGCTCGATGCGACTCAGCCGCTGAATGCAGAAGAGCGCCGGCTGCTGGCGGCCGTGGATGGCCGCCCCGCATTGATTGCGCGCAACAAGTGCGACCTGGTGGCAAGCGCGCAGCGCGACGTCGCCGAGCAAGCGGCGGCCGCGATTGCCGAGGCGAATGACGCAATTGCAATCCTCTCCACCTCGGCGCTCACCGGCGAAGGCATTCCCGCGCTGCGCGAGCGCATCGTCGCTTTGTCCACGGGCGGCGCGTCGTCCGAACCGGGAATGCTCACCAATCTGCGCCACCACCAGGCTGTTGCCGGCGCCTTGACCGCATTGGCCGACGCCGCCAAGGCCAGCGCCAACGCGATTCCGCACGAGATGATCCTGCTCGATCTTTATCGCGCGCTCTCGGCGCTCGA
>JASHTH010000798.1 GCA_030040655.1 Acidobacteriaceae bacterium
GCCAGGTCGCCGGGAAAGTCGCCGCCGAATTCGTCGATCCATCGCTGTGCCCGGCGCTCGACTTTGGCGACGCGGACGGGATCAGCCTCTCGCAGCGCTTCCATGCCGACGCGGAGACGCTGCACGTCAAGCTGGTTGATGGCGAATGCTCCGTAGCAGCACTGCGTGCACCCCGGCCGGCAAACGAGCCATTCGCCGGCGCGCCGTGCCGCCTCGGCCAGCGATGCGCCGACGATTTGCACGAGCTCGGAGTCGCCCGCGGCCAAGGTCATGCCGCAAGGATACGCGACTCTTCGCAATGCGCTGGCAGGCCCCACTTTTGCAGAGTTTGAAGTCGTGCTATATAAGGGCTGAAGGCCATGTGATCTACCTCGAATACAAACCCGCGCCGCCGCTGGCCCGGCATGTTCGCTCGTTGTGGTATGCGAGCATACCGCAGCCGGCTCACAAGCTGGACCGCGTGTTGCCCACCGGCCGCGTGCAGGTCATCCTCAACCTGGCGCGCGATTCTATGACCGATCTGCCGGAGGGACGGCCCGGCTACCCCGTATCGCCTGCGCTCGTCATTGGCGCCCGGTCGATTTACGAGTTGATTGACGCTTCCGACATGGCGGACCTGATCGGCATAGTCTTCGCGCCGGGCGGATTCAGCGGCTTTGCCGGCGACTCCGTGGACCTGTTCAGCAATCGCAACTGGGCGCTCGAGGATCTATGGGGCGCCGCGGCGCGAAATCTCCGTGACAACCTGCGCGAAATCCAGGGCCCGCGGGCGCGGATGCAACATCTCGAGCAGTTCCTGCTGAATCGACTCGCATCGAAGCGTGCGCAGCAAAGCCCATCCCGGCTGGCGGCGGTGGAGTTCGCGCTACGCCGCTTCGAGCGCGCGCCGGGTATGGCTGCCGTGCGCGATGTGGCGCAGAGCACGGGCTGGAGCGAGCGTCGATTTTCGCAGGTCTTTCGCGAAGAGGTCGGGTTCTCGCCCAAGGTTTGGTGCCGCATCCGGCGCTTCCAGCGCGTGGTCGAGCGCCTTCACGCCGGCGTCGAGGTTCCGTGGGCGCAGCTGGCGCTCGACTGCGGCTTCTACGATCAATCGCACTTCGCCAACGAGTTCCGCGCGTTCTCGGGCATCGACGCGACAACCTACTCGGTGCTGCGCCCGGTGCGATGGGCAAACCATGTTCCGGTTCCCGATATCGTGTGAAGGCGTGCCCTTTCAAAGCGTCTACCTATTCAGAGATTCCTTAGAGGTCGCTGGAGAGATTCACGCCATTTCCGATTTTTCCAAGATGTCGCAGGCGGTCTTGCGGCACAGTGGTCAAGGAAGAATCCAACCAATCGGGGAGGTCCCAATGCCCGCATCCCAAATCGAAACCAAATCGACTATCATACCCGCGCTGCGCTATCGCAACGCGCCTGCGGCGATCGACTGGCTCTGCCAGGTCTTCGGTTTCGAGCGCCACGCCGTCTATCCCGGCCCCAACGGAACCATCGGCCACGCCGAGCTGACGCTCAACGGCGGCATGATCATGCTGGGCTCGTGCAAGGACGACGAGTATGGCCGCAACTTTATCGCCCCGAGCGAAACGGGCAACAAAGAGACCCGCAGCGCTTATATCGTGGTCTCCAATGCGAACGAGGTGTACGCGCGCGCGCAGGCCGCGGGCGCCGTGGTTGTAAGGCCGATTCAGGACACGCCTTACGGCAGCCGCGAGTTTGCAGTGAAAGATCTCGAAGGCCACTCATGGAGCGTGGGGACCTACGATCCGTGGGCCGCGCACGAATAGCTATTGATCTCCGCACGATGAATTCTCGCCTGTCATCCTGCCCGAATTCCCGCGGAGCCGGGGTCCCCAGCGACGGGGCCCCCTTGATTGTGCGGAATCAAGTAATATGCGGCCAGAGGCGGCTGTGATTGAAAACAGGGAGACCGGTGATTCGTCATCGGTCTATCCGCGCATCTACCAGGTCGATCCGAATACCTGGCGCGTGCTGAGCGGAGTAGGGCTGGCGTTGGTCTCGCTTTTCATCGTGATGGCGATTCTGCGGCTTGTTGGGATCGTGCACCCTCCGCTGGGGAAAGGTGACCTTCTTGGTCTGCTCCTTTCTCTGGCTCTGGCCTTCGGGTTGTTTTTCATCGTGAACCGGATGGTCATTCTCCGTGAGAATGCGATCGAAATCGTGACATGGTTCTCAAGGCGAAGGCTCACACGTCAAGAGATCCTCGGATACCGCGTTCAGGTCGGCTCTCGCGGCGGCATGCGCTACATCATTGTTCCGCGAGACGACCGGAAGCATCCGATGAGATTGCCGGGGCTTCTGCGTCATGACAAATACTTCTTCGCGTGGATGAGGACGATTCAGCAACTCCAGGGTTAGACTCCTGGCTAACGCGAATCAATCGAATTCGACCACCTTCCCCGGATTCATCCGGTTCTCCGGGTCGAGCGTGCGTTTGATCGCCCGCATCAATTCGAGCGCTTCGCCGTGCTCGGCTTTAAGATACTTGATCTTGCCAAAGCCGACGCCGTGCTCGCCGGTGCAGGTGCCGCCCATGGAGTGGGCCCGCTTGACCAGCCGATCGGAGAACGCTTCGGCTTCCTCTTCCTGCTCGGGCGCAAGCAAGCATTGGACGTGAAAATTGCCGTCGCCGACGTGGCCGACGATGGTGGCGGGAAAACTCACGCGGTCGAGGTCGGCGCGCGTTTCCACCATGCAGTCGGCGAGGCGCGAGATGGGCACGCAGACGTCGGTGGTCAGGCACTCGCAGCCGGGCCGGAGGGCGCGCGCGGCGTAGTAAACGTGGTGACGCGCTTCCCACAGCCGCTCGCGACCGGCAGGCGTGGTCTCCCAATGGAAGCCGAGGCCGCCGTGTTCGGTCGCGAGCCGCTCGGCGAGTCGCGCCGCCTCTTCCACGCCGGCGTGGCTGAGGCCATGGAACTCGAAGAGCAGCGTGGGTTTGACCGCAAGTTCGAGTTTTGAGTAACGGTTGACGGCATCGACGAGTCGATCGTCCATGAACTCGATGCGTGCCGGGCCGACGCCAAGCTGGATGGCGTCGATCACTGTACGCACTGCGCCCTCAATCGAATCGAACGCGCACACCGCGACCGCTAGCGCCTCGGGCAACGCATGCAGGCGCAGCGTCACCTCGGTGATGACGCCCAGCGTGCCTTCGGCGCCGACGAAGAGGCGAGTAAGATCGTAGCCTGCCGACGATTTGCGCGCGCGCGAGCCGGTGTGGATGACGCGGCCGTCGGCGAGCACCACAGTAAGTCCAAGCACGTTGTCGCGCATGGTGCCGTATTTCACGGCGGTGGTTCCCGAGGCGCGCGTCGAGGCCATGCCGCCGATGGTGGCGTCGGCTCCGGGATCGATAAAGAAAGTCAGGCCGGTGTTTTCGAGCGCTTTGACGAGTTGCGTGCGGCTGATGCCTGCCTCGACCGTCGCGTCCATATCTTCCACGCTCAGGCGCAGTACGCGATTCATCCGGCGAGTATCGATCGAGATGCCGCCGCGCAGCGAGTTCACGCCGCCTTCGAGTGAGGTACCGGCTCCGAACGGGACGACGGGCAGCCCGTAGCGCGCGCTGACCTGGACGATGCGGCTGACCTCTTGAGTACTGTGCGGGAAACAGACAAGATCGGGTAAAGCGGGCTTATGGCTGCTTTCGCCGTGGCCGTGGTGCTCGCGCACGGCCTCGGCTGCAGTCGCGCGGTCGCCCAGGAAATCGCGCAAATCGGAAAGTGCCTGATCGATCTCCGATCGCAACGCAGCTCGAGTCATCGCGCGTTCGCCTTCGCTGAGGGCTATTTTACCCGCACCTTGGGCTCGACGGAGAGACCGGGGCGCAGTTCGTGGCGCGGGTCTTCGTTGGCGAGGTTCGTGAAATCGATGCGCACCGGAACGCGCTGCACCACCTTCACGTAATTGCCGGTCGCGTTTTCCGGGGGAAAGAGCGAAAGCACCGAACCGGTGGCGCCCCCGATCTGGGTGACACGGCCGCTATACTCCCTGCCGGTTGAATCCACGTGAATCGTGACAGACTGGCCGGCGCGCATGTGGCGGAGTTGCGTCTCCTTAAAGTTGGCCGTCACCCACAGATCCTCGAGCGAGACCAGTGTCAGCAAGTTCTGCCCGGCGGAGACGTTCTGATCGATCTCGACGCTCTTGCGTGTGATGATCCCCGCTTCCGGCGCTTTGATGACGCAATAGCTCAGGTTGAGCTTGGCCTGGTCGAGCTGCGCCTGAGCCTGCTCCACCTGCGCTTCGGCGGCTTTGGCGCGGGCGTCCTGGACGGCGACCTGCTGCGGCGCGGTTTGCGCATATTTTAGAGCCGCCTCGGCGGCGGATTCGCGTTCATGCGCAATCCTTACCCCGTCTGAGGCCGCCTGTTCGGTGGCCTGCGCGTCCACCACCGCGGCATTGGCCGCGTCGGCGGCAGCCACGGCGGCGTCCCACTGTTGCTTGCTGATCACGTCGTTGGCGACGAGCGGCTTGTAGCGTTCCAGGTCCGACTGCGCCTTGGTGTTGTTGGCCTGCGCCTGCAGCACGCGCGCGTGCGCGGCCTGAAGCTGCTTCTCGGCCTGCTGCACGCCCGCGTGAGCACTGGTCAGGTCGGCATCGGCCGAGCGCAGGTTACTCCCCGTGTTCACCGTGATGAGCGGCACGGTGACGTTGGCGACGGAGGCATTGGCTTGCGCCGTGCCGAGCGCCGCCTGCGCGTTCTCCACGGCAACTTCGAAGTCGCGGGGATCGAGCTTGGCGATTACATCGCCGGCCTTAACTTGCTGGTTCTCTTCCACGTCGACTTCGATTACCTGCCCGGCAATGCGCGAGCTGACCTGGATGAGATGGCCGTTGACCTGCGCGTCGTCGGTGTCTTCGCTGTAGGTGGAGCGCCACCAGAGCACAATCGCCGCCACCACGATGATCGCCACGACGACGATGACGATGCTCCTGCGGCGGGAAGGCGGCTGAACGGCCTCGGTTTCCGTTTCCTGTGGAGATGCGACTGGTGTTGAATCCGCCACGTTCACTTTCCTCCCACATAATTCTTGTAGTCCTGTCCTGCTCCCAGAGCGCGCGCCAGGCTCAACTTGGCCACGTTGTCCCGGTAGAGGCTGGTGACATATTGATCGTTGGCCTGCGCGACCGATGCCTGCGCCTGGCTGACGGCCAGGTTGTCGCTTACCCCGGCCTTGTAGCGCTGCTGGGCCTCGCTGAGAGCCTCATTCGCCAGTTCCACGCTCGATTTGGCGACCTCGACTTCCTGCTCCGCCGAAGCGATGTCGAGCAGTGCATCGCGAACGTCGGCGTCGACCTGCGCGTTCATGTCGCTCAACTGGGCGCGAGCCGTGTCCAGCTGCGACTGGGCAGCCACGGCCTCGCCGCGAAGACCGTATTCCTTGAAGAGCGGCACACTGAGGGTGCCGGTGGCATCGCCGGTCCCGTGCGAATGGCCCAGCGTGGGACCGATGTCGCCGTAGTCGCCGTCGAACTTGACCGTCGGATAGCGATCGGCGGTTGCGGCCTTACGTTGTTGCTCGGCCGCCTTGGTCAGCTCGATCAAGGCCGCCAGGTCTTTGCGATTCAGACGTGCTTGCCGGATCGCCGCGATTACTTCCGGCCGGTCAAACGGCGCGTAGGGCACCTGGTCAGTGAGCGTAAACTGCTGCGCCAGCGGCAAGCCGATCGCGCGCGCCAACGCCAGCTTGTCTTTCTCGAGCGCGTTCTTGGCGGCGATCAGCTCCTGATCGATCGATTGCGCGTCAACGCGGGCGCGCAGCTCATCGAGCAACGGCGCGGTCCCGGCCTGATGGTTGGCGACGGCCTGGTCGAGCGAGACCTTGGCCGTCGCCGCCTGCGCCTCGACCGAGCTCACGCGCGTTTGATCGGCAAGGACCAGCAGATACGCATTGCCCACGGTCAGCACGACCAGGTCGCGCGCGTCCTGCGCCGTAAGCGTCGCGGCGGCGAAGTTGTGGTGCGCCACGAGATACGTGCGCAGCGAATTCACCTCGACCAGCGACCAGCTCAGCTTAGCGCGAAGGTCGCCGTAGCCAAACGGCCCGATCGTCGTAGGAAAGCCGGGAATGCGAAAGCCCTCCGCCGGTAGGTCCACCTGCGATACCGTTGCCTGAGCGTTGAAGTCCACCGAGGGCAGCAGGGCTTGCAGCTCACTGAGCCGCTGGCCGCGCGCGCCCGAAGCCTGCGTGCCGCTGAGAATGATGCCGAGATTGTTCTTTAGGCCCCTTTGGATGGCATCGTCGAGCGAAAGCTCGACGGGTTGCGCGGAGACCTCGCCCGCGGCAACGCTACCCTGAAATGACGACGCGGATTGTTGCGGCGCGGCTGGCGGAGGTGGCAGGGTTTGGGCGTTCACCGCGATGGCGGCCAACGCCGCGGCTGCGGCAAACACAGCGCAGGCGCGGGGTCGGATTCGGCGGGTGCCAGGTTTTCTCAGGGACATCGGATGATTTCGATTTGCGGCAAAGAACACTTCCCACGAAAAACGATTGCCCATAATGGATGCGGAAATGGGGCGAAGCGGTTCCGAAATTGAGCGAATTCCTGCTCTATGGGTACGAATGACTGTCTCCGGTTCCGCTTTAGTTTACCGGACTATGGGCGGATCGACGCTCCCGGATCGCAGGATCAATTCGGCTTTGAGGATCGTGATGTCGAAGTCTTCCCGAATGGGTTCGAGTTCCAGCAAGTCTCACCGCACCGCGGTCGCCTGCAGCAGTTGCGACGCCAGCGAGCACAATCCCTGGCGGAAGCACTCGCGGACTGCGGCTGCGGTCCAGCCGGCAGCCTGCGGGCCGCCATGAGCGGCAAGAAGGTCGGCCACCTGTGGCGCGGTAAATCCGGCCACTGCGCGCAAAACGAAGATGGTGCGCAGATCCGTTGGCAGGCTCTCCAGCCATTTGCGCACGCGGTCACGGTCGGGGCCAGCGATCATGCGCTCCAGTTCTTCGCCGTATTCGGCGGCGGCGTCCAAATCCTCATCCTCGATGCAGGTGTGCACCAGTTCCAAAGTCTCAGGCGCCGCCAAACTGCCGGAATCGCGCCGGAAAAGGATGTCGATGGCCGCTACGGCGAGCGCACGGCGGCTGTTTTGACGGGCTTCGCGAGGATCGGAGGCGGAAGAAACATCCGCCGTGGCAATCGTGGTCTCAACCAGCCGGGCGCCTTCTTCTCCCTCGCCCACGAGCATGGATGCCAGGCTGTACAACCCGGTCGCAATCTTGTCGAACATTTCGTCCAACCCCGCCAAGGCGCGGGCAACGGCAGCTTCATCCTTGGGGCGGCCGTCGAGCAGGCTGTGCACCTGCCGCGCAAAAGCATCGGCGCCCGCAGGCAGCGGCTGCTGCGGAATCAGGCTGGGGCGCGTCGAGTTGGGATCCCTGGGCATACAGCACCTCCTTTCCGGGGATAAAGGCTCCATCAACCCTCCATTCTTATCCTTAATGAGGGATGTGGGGCAGGTCAATGTTTGTGGGACGAATGAACCGCGGCGCGGTTCTGCCAGCGAGCTGATCGACATCGTCGGGCTCGCGAGATGCCCGGCTTCGCGCCACGGCGCGGTTCTGCAAGCGAGCTGATTGACATCATCGGGCTCGCGAGATGCCCGGCTTCGCGCCCCGGCGCGGCTACAACCGCCACGGCAGGCCCGGTATACTCAACTTTTCAGGGCATGCATGTGGAATGCTCGCCCCTGCACGCCAGGAGAGCTTTTCTTTGTCCTTTTCCCGCCGTCGATTCTTGCAGTCTCTTTCACGGACCGCGTTGGTTCTGCCTCTGGAAGATCTGCTGCGGCTGTCCAGACCGGCATTCGGCTTGGGCCGCCGGCAGCCGTCTCCGCAAAAGCCTGCGGGTAGCGCGCGCCAGAGCTACTCGGCGCCGGTCCGTCCGGCTCCCAAGGGCTTGGAGTCTCCTGTAACGGGAAACCCGCTCGGGTTGCAGTTTGTCGATGTCGCCAAAGACGCCGGTCTCAACGTGGAGACCATCTTCGGCGGCGAGCACCGCAACAAGTATCTGCTCGAGACCACCGGCTGCGGCGCCGCCTTTTTCGACTACGACCAGGACGACTGGATCGACATCTTTCTCGTGAACGGATGGCGTCTGGAGGGCTTTCCCAAAGGCCATGAGCCGGTTTGCCACCTCTTCAAAAACAACCGCGACGGCACATTTACCGACGTCACGCACAAAGCAGGGCTGGCGCGGTCAGGATGGGGGCAGGCCTGCTGTTTGGGCGACTACAACAACGACGGCTGGAACGATCTTTTCGTCAGCTACTACGGGCAGAACGCGCTCTTTCGCAACAACGGCAACGGAACATTCACCGAGACGACGAAAGAAGCCGGCTTGCTGCAGTCGAGGCTACGCTGGAATTCGGGCTGCTGCTTTCTCGACTACGACAAGGATGGCCATCTCGACCTGTTTGTGGGCAATTACATCGACTTCGACATCAAAACCGCGCCGACGCCCGAAGAGGCCAACTGCACCTACAAGGGCATTCAGGTCGCTTGCGGGCCGCCGGGACTGGACGGAGGCAAGAACATCCTGTACCACAACAACGGCAACGGCACGTTTAGCGATGTGAGCGAAAAGGCCGGCATGTGGGGCGCGCTGGGCACCTACGCGCTGAGCGCGGCCGCGGCCGATTTCGACAACGACGGCTGGCCCGACATCTATGTCGCCGACGACTCGACTGCGGCAACTTTTTACGTCAACCAGAAAGACGGCACCTTCAAAGACGAGGCGATCGAAGCGGGCGTGGCGTATTCGCCCGACGGCAAGCCGCAAGCCGGCATGGGAGTATCGATCGGCGATTACAACCGCGATGGCCTCCTCGACATCGCGAAGACCAACTTCGCCGGCGATACCGATTCGCTTTACATGAATCTCGGCGAAAACTCGTTCGACGACCGCACCTATCAGGCCGGACTGGGCATCAACACCCGGCTGCTGGGCTGGGGCATCAGCTTTTTCGACATGGATAACGACGGCTGGCTCGACATTCTCGTCGCCAATGGGCACGTCTATCCGGAGGTGGACGGTACGCAGGTCGATGCCGCCTACGCCGAGCGCAAATATCTTTACCGCAACTTGCGCAACGGGCAATTTGAAGACGTGAGCCTGGGTGGCGGCAGCGGCATTACGACTCCAGCCAAGGCGCGCGGCTTTGCCGTGGGAGATTACGACAACGACGGCGATCTGGATGCCGTGGTGAACTGCGTCAACGAAATGCCTCAACTGTTGCGCTGTGACTCGACCCTGAACCGGAGCTGGATCAAGATTCGCGTCGTGGGAACCAAGTCGAATCGCACCGGCATAGGAGCGCGCATCAAAGTGGTGGCCCAGACCGGTACGCCCCTGCTTGGCGCCAAGCCCGGTTCACCGCTGACGCAGATCGACGAAGTCCGGTCTTCGAACGGTTACTTTTCGGCCAGCGACCTGCGCATCCACTTCGGCCTTGGCGAGGCGAAGAAGGTTGACCTGGTCGAGATTCAATGGCCTTCCGGCGCCATCGACACGCTCAAAGACCTCGAAGTGAATCGGCTCCATGTTATCGAGGAAGGCGGCAAGATCCTGAAGTCGGTCTCATTCGCAGAGGATGCCCGGAAGCGATAAAGCGGCCGCGACGACCGCTTGTATTCGTAACAATTGGGTGCCCCAACCTTGCGGCGCGGCAGGGTCTCCACGGACGGGCTTTTGTCCGCGGTGGCCGGCGCAGGGGTGGGATAACCGAGCCTTCGAGGAAGCATCCGCGGAGGCGATCCTACTCATACCGAAGCGCTGCCAGCGGATCGACCTTCATCGCCTTGCGGGCGGGAAGATAGCAAGCCAGCAGGACTGCGGCGAGCAGCAGCACCGAGACGGCGGTATAGGTCAACGGATCGGTGGGCTGCACTCCGTAAAGGAAACGCATCATCAGGCGCGTGGCGGCAAACGCGGCAGTCAGCCCCAGAAGAATTCCCGCAAGGGCCAGGCGGCCCGCCTGCCTGAGCACCATGGCAAAGATCTCGGCGCGCTGCGCGCCAAGCGCGATGCGGATGCCGATCTCCGCTGTGCGCTGCAGCACCGAGTAGGAGATGACGCCGTACATCCCGATCGAGGCGAGGAGCAGCGCGAGCGCTCCGAATCCGCCGACGAGGCCCATGGAAAATCGCTCCGCCGTCATGGAGTCTTCGACCAGGGTCGAGAGCGATGCCAACTTGGCGACGGGCAGATCGGGGGCCACGCTGTGCACCGCCAGACGAACGCTCTCCGCAATCGCCGCCACGTCGCCCTTCGACTTGACGGCGAACTGCATCGTCTGCATGGAAGGCCAAACTTTGATCTCGTTCTGCGTGAAGGGCACAAACATCTCGGGAGCGGGCTCTTCGCGCACCGATCCGTGTTTGATGTCGGCCACGACCGCCACGATGGTTCGCAGCGGGATGCGCGTCAGCCCCACGCCGACCTTTTTGCCGATCGGGTCCTCGCCGGGAAAATAGGTTCGCGCCATCGCGGCGTTGATGATGGTCACCGGCGTCGAGCTGAGCTGATCGCCGCTCGTGAAATCGCGTCCATGCAGAATCGGCGTTCCGATCGTCGCGAAGAAGCCCGGCGAAACAAACGAGTAATTCGCGTAGGGAGCCTCTTGGCCGCCCGGCGTCGGATGTTCCGGGATGCGAATCACGGTGCTGTCGGGGGCGCCGTCCATGGGAACGACCGACGCCACGCCGGCCGACTGCACGCCGGCTGTCGCCCGAAGCCGGTCGAGCACCTGCTGATAGAGCTGCGCCTGTCGTCCGGTATCGGCATATTCCGCGAGCGGCAGAGGTAGTTCGAATGTAACCACCCGCGTTGGTTCGAAGCCCGCATCCGCGCGAAGCATCGACAGGAACGACCGCACCAGCAATCCGGCGGCGATTACCAGCAACAGCGCCAGCGCCATCTGCGCAATCAACAACGCATTGCGCAAGCGCGGTGCGTGAGGGCCGGAACCGCTCCGTTGCGTCCCCTCCTTCAGCCCTTCCACCATGTTGATGCGTGTCGCAACCACTGCCGGTGCGAGGCCGGCTACGATCCCACTGAGGAACGAGATGCCCAAAGCGAAGAGAACCACGCGCAGATCGAGGCCGCTCTCGCGCAGGTGAGGAATGGCGGCCGGCCCGAACCGATGGAGAAGAACGATCGTTGCTTGGGCGAGAATGAGTCCGACCGCTCCGCCCACGCCGCTCAAAAGAAGGCACTCCGTCATCAACTGGCCAAGCAGCCGGACGCGATTCGCTCCCAGCGCGCCGCGCAGAGTGAGCTCTCGTCGGCGGCCCACGTAGCGATTCAGGACGAGTCCCGCCACGTTCGCGCAGGCAATCAACAGGACGACGATTACCGCACCCAGCAGCAGCCGCAGCGGCCGGTGCACCTGGGAAACGAGCTGTTCGGCAAGTGGAATGGCGTGCGTCGACCAACCGCGTTCGCCGGGAACCTGCTCCTCAAGCCGGTGCTGGAAATTCTCGAGATCCTGCGATATCTCGGCGGCGCCGACCCCCGATTTCGTCTCCGCAATGACGCCGCTGTCGTTCGCTCCCCGCAAATTGGCGGGCAGCACCAGCGGCGCCCAGAGTTCGGTCTGCTGCGGAACGTCGAGCAGCGGAGGGATGCCTTGCTGATTGGGAAAAGTGAACTCCGGCGGCATCACGCCCACCACGGTATAGGCCAAACCGCCGAGCTCGATCGTTTTGCCAACAATCTCCGGATCGCCTCCGAAGCGAGTGAGCCACAGCCCATGGCTCAGGATGACGACGCCATCGTGCCCGGCCGTGTCTTCTTCCGCAGTAAAGACGCGCCCCAGCAGCGGCTTGGCTCCGAGAACGGCAAAAAATCCCGCCGAAACGCGTACCCCCTCGAGAAGCTGCGGCTCGCCGAATCCGGTGAGATTGAAGGTGTCTTTCTTGAAGGCGGCGACGGCTTGAAACGCGGTCGACGATTGCGACAGCACCTTGTATTCGCGCACGTTCCAAGGGAAATCGTTCACGCCGGCGGCGACGGCGATCGGCCCTTTGCGCCACAGCATGAGGACGCGGTCCGCGTTGGCGTAGGGCAGCGGCCTGAGCAGTACGGCATTGACCACGCTGAAAACCGCGGTGCTGGCGCCGATGCCGAGCGCGAGCGTGACGACAGCGACGGCGAAGAAGCCGGGATGGTTGCGCATGGCGCGCCATCCGTGGCGAAGATCGTGGCGGAAGGCTGGGCAGAATTCCCTTCCGCCGCGGTCGCGATGCGAGTGGGTCATTTCGTCCTCACAATCGAATTACCTCCCAAAAGCTCTGAGCGTTGCATTCTGCATGAGTTCGCCAAAAATCGCTGGCGTGAGGTTTCGTAACAGGGCACGACTTCAGAGGTTGCGGAAAAACTCCTAGGATCGGTTTCTCGCGGGCTGAAGCCCGCGAGATAAATCGAAAACAAAGGACTTGTTCGGCACGGCTAAAGCCGTGCCCTTTCAAAACCGCTCGCAGAGCGAGTTTTTCCGCAGCCTGTTCAGTCGCGCCGCGTATGGCCTTGTCCCGCTTTGTTTGCGGGCTTCAGCCCGCGAAGAAGTAGACTTCGCGAGTTCTTCCGTAGCCATTAACAAAACTAGAGACATCCCCGATCACGAATCCACGGAATTGTGACGAGCGAGATGCGAAGGGACACTAATCAGGCGAATCGGCGCGGGAGGCGGCTTGAAGCGACGCAGTCCACGCCTTGGGCGTCGAACCAAACGTGCGGCGAAAGGCGTCAACAAACGCACTGGGCTGGCGATAGCCGATGGCAAAGGAGGTCTCTTTCACCGAAGTGCCGGTGACCAGAAGCTCGATCGCTTTCACCAAGCGCACCTGGCGCCGCCAGGAATCGAAGTCCATGCCGAGTTCATTTTGGAAGATCCTCTGCATGGTGCGAAGGCTCATCCCGGCATCGGCGCACAGCCGCGCCAGCGGCGTGGGTTGCGATGGCTCGTCGAGAATCGCCTGCGCGAGGGCCAGCGCTCGCGGATCCGTGGGCAGCGCAACGCGTGTCGGCGCCGAAGTGGCCCGTCTCAGATGCAGAGTCGACAGGTCGCGAAGCGCACGTTCGTGGCGATTGCGCGCGCGAAGCCGGCCCACACGAACTGTCTCGACGATCAGCTCGCGTAGAAGCGGAGAGATGGAGAGCACGGCGCATCCCGGCTCAGGGCGCGACACCATCGCCGGGCGAAAGTACAACGTCCGCATGGAGACGGCCGTGGGCATGTGGATGCGATGAAACGTCCGCGCCGGAATCCATAGCGCGAATTGCGGGGGGATGAGCCACATGCTCGCGCCGGCGTGCACCTGCATCACGCCGCGAATCGCATAGATCAACTGGTCGGAGCCGTGCGCGTGCTCGGGCACCTGAAAACCGGCAGTGTATTCGTAGGCCAGAGTCGCCACGGAAACACCCGGCTTGGGGTCGAATTCCCGGATGACGCCATGCTGTCGCATAGGCGATAGAATATGGCGCAGCCACGGTCTTGCGCCACCTGCAAAATCCGGCTCATCATGGTCCATGGCCCAAAAAGCAAGACTCGCCAAGTACAACATCATCGCCTTTGCCACCATCGTGGACGTGGAGCGTGCCAAGAGCTTCTACCGCGACACGCTTGGATTAACGCTGGTGAGCGAAGAACCGCCCTTCGCGCTGGTCTTCGA
>JASHTH010000799.1 GCA_030040655.1 Acidobacteriaceae bacterium
GTTCGTTCGAAGCATGCGAATGCGTTGCCGCTGATCGTCACGCACGGCTGGCCGGGTTCGATCGTCGAGCAATTGAAGATCATCGATCCGCTCACCAATCCGACGGCACACGGTGGCACGGCATCAGACGCCTTCGATGTTGTAATCCCATCGATGCCGGGCTACGGTTACTCGGGCAAACCGACCACAACCGGGTGGGATCCCGACCACATCGCGCGCGCCTGGGTCGTGCTGATGAAGCGTCTTGGATACGCGAAATTTGTGGCGCAAGGTGGCGATTGGGGCGCGGTCGTCACTGAATTCATGGGCGTGCATGCGGCTCCGGAATTGCTTGGGATTCATACCAACATGCCCGGCATCTTTCCAGCTGAAATTGACCAGGCGGCTTTTGCCGGGAAGCCGGCGCCATTGGGTCTTTCGGCTGAGGAGAAGGTCGCCTATGAGGCGTTGCAACATGAATATCAAAAAGGAATCGCCTACGGGTACCAGATGGGGCTCCGGCCGCAGACGTTGTACGGGATTGCGGATTCCCCTGTAGGGCTCGCGGCCTATTTCCTTGATCACGACGCGGCCAGCTACGAGATGATCTCGCGTGTCTTTGCCGGAGAGAAAGAAGGCCTCACACGAGACGATGTCCTCGACAATATCACGATCGCCTGGCTGACGAACACGTTTGTGTCTGGCGCCCGCCTCTATTGGGAGTATTGGGGCAAAGGAGGGTATTTCAATGCGAAGGGTGTCTCGATCCCAGTGGCCGTGAGCGTCTTCCCGGACGAACTCTATCCGATGCCGCGTAGCTGGGCAGAGCGAGCGTTTCCCAAGCTCATTCACTTCAACAAGCTCCCCAAGGGTGGGCACTTTGCGGCCTTTGAGCAGCCAAAGTTTTTCTCGGAAGAGTTACGCGCTGGCTTCAAATCGCTTCGATCAGGTGCTCAGACGGCAGCAGCCTGATAAGGGCGCGGCCAGCTGCAAGGCGGCCGGAGAGCTTCGTCAATACCCGCGAAGTTCTCCGCCCCACTAGAAAACAGGTCAGAAACAGAGGAGGAATCGCGTTATGTCTCAGTATTCGCAGTTCAATATCGACCGCGCGCATCCGGGCCGGTGGGCGATTACCTTCAACAACCCGCCGATCAATATGTTTGTACCCGCAACGATCGACGAATTAAGAGCGCTGATGACTGAGATCGAGGCGGACCAGTCCTTGAAGGTCGTCGTTTTCCAGTCGGCAAACCCGGAGTTTTTCACCGCCCATCTCGATGTTGCCAAGGCAGCCGAAAAGCCTGAGGTGCTGGGCCTTTGGCGCGACTTTGTGCTGCGTCTTTCGTCCACGCCAGTCGTAAGCATCGCCAAGGTTCGCGGGCGCACGCGCGGCATCGGCAACGAATTCGTGTTGGCCTGCGACATGCGATTCGCCAGCCGGCAAACGGCACTTTTCGGTCAACCCGAGGTCGGCGTAGGACTGGTCCCGGGGGGCGGCGCGCTTGAATGGCTGCCGCGTTTGGTCGGCCGTTCGCGTGCACTTGAGATCGTCCTCACTGGCGACGATTTTGACGCTGGGATCGCCGAGCGCTATGGCTGGGTGAATCGCGCGCTGGACGATAGCGAACTCGACTCGTTTGCCGATACGCTCGCCAAGCGTCTGGCCTCGTTTGACCATGAAACGCTGGCCGCTGCAAAGGCCCAGGTCAATCGGTTCGGCGTGCCGACGGCCACCGAGCTTCAGACAAGCAACGAACTGCTCTTCCCGTTGCTTGCCTTGCCTGGCGCGCAAGCGCGTCGCGCAAAGATTCGGAACATCGGTTACGGCACTCCGAGCGACTTCGAATTGAACTTCGGCCGGTATCTTCCTTCATTCGGGCCAGCAGAGGACGCGGCCACGGTAAAAGAGAGAGGTTGACATGAAGCGTTGGAAAGTAGTTTCGCTGATTCTGATTGCACTCGCTATTGCGGCAGCAGGATACGGGGTGACTCTCGTGCGCCGAGGCTTTAGCGCACTTGATACGCCATCTGCGATTGAGGAACTCGCGGCTACAACGGCACGCAAAATGGCCGTGCCATCCGAATATCGCCAGCTTCATGATCCCATCGCGCCTTCAACGGAGAGCATTCGGGGAGGTATGGAGCATTTTGCCTACCATTGCTCGCCGTGCCATGCGAATGACGGATCGGGTCACACGGTATACGGCAAGGGCCTCTATCCGAAACCGCCCGACATGCGCGCAGCCGGGACGCAGAACAAGAGCGATGGCGAGCTCTACTACACAATTGAGAATGGAGTTCGTTTGAGCGGCATGCCAGCCTTCCATGGAACTCACACTGTCCCGCAAACCTGGCGTCTAGTTTTGTTCATCCGGCACTTGCCTCAGATCACGCCCGAGGAACTCAATGAGATGAACGGGTGGAACCCGAAGAATGAGGCGGATCCAGCGCATTTCTGACAGGCCAGGACCGCCCCAGAATCCTGCGCAAAATGCTTTCCACGTCTCGCAGTGACGACACAATGCCTACGCGAACCGGAACCTTAGAACTACTCGAAAGGAACACACGATGAATGAACCAGACGACAGATCGCGCCGTTGCTTTCTCAAGACGAGCTCGTTGTTGGGTCTGGTAGCGGCATTCAGGCAAGGAACGATCGGAGAGGCGTTTGCAAGTCTCAGAATTGCTGGACAGGAGAACACCATGGCCCGAACCACTGGTCCACAGGCAGCCGACAAGACTCCTATTCGTCCGTTTCATGTGAATGTTCCAGAAGCGGAACTTACCGAATTGCGCAGGCGCATTAACTCGACAAGATGGCCTGATCGGGAAACGGTCATGGATGAATCGCAAGGTGTGCCGCTTGCAACAATTCAGGAACTCTCCCGCTATTGGGCGATGGACTACGACTGGCGGAAAATCGAAGCAAAACTGAACTCCCTGCCGCAGTTCATCACCGAGATCGATGGGCTCGACATTCATTTCATTCACGTTCGCTCCAAGCACGAAAATGCGTTGCCGATGATCGTCACGCACGGCTGGCCCGGCTCAGTCATCGAGCAGTTGAAGATTATCGATCCACTTACAAATCCCACGGCACATGGCGGGAGCGCATCGGACGCATTCCATCTCGTAATTCCGTCGCTACCTGGATTCGGATTTTCAGCCAGGCCTTCCACTCCCGGCTGGGGCCCCGAGCGCACTGCAGCTGCCTGGGTAGTGCTGATGAGACGCCTTGGATACGTACAATTTGCGGCGCAAGGCGGCGATTTGGGTGCTGGTATCTGCACTGCGATGGCGAGGCTCGCACCTCCCGAACTATTGGGAATTCACACCAATTTCCCGGGGACTATTCCTTCCGACATTGCGAGAGCGCTCCTGTGTGGCGATCCTCCGCCAACTGGCCTGTCCGCCGATGAGAGACGGGCATACGAAGAGCTGACCATCCTGTATGCGAAGAAACGTGCTTATGCGCAAATGATGGCGACTCGCCCGCAAACGCTCTACGGATTGGCGGATTCCCCCGTCTGCCTGGCGGCGTGGCTCTTTGACCACGGTGACGGCTACGGCCAGCCGGCGGCGCCGATTACCTCGGCTGTGCTCGGGCGTGTGGTCAATGGATATTCGGCAGGCGATCTCACGCGGGACGATGTACTCGACGACTTCACACTCTACTGGCTGACGAACACAGCGGTATCTGCGGCTCGTTTCTATTGGGAGAGTCACTTCAGTCTTTATAACGCCGCC
>JASHTH010000800.1 GCA_030040655.1 Acidobacteriaceae bacterium
GGCGGGATGCGCCTATTCGGTGAATCCGCCTGGGAGCGGGGCCATGAGCGGCGGGCGGGTGGTGTTCGGCGCCACCGGAGGTCCATACTGGTATGACGAGGGGATATATGTTGCCAGCCTGCCTTGCGCCAACACGATTACCGGAGATTTCGCGATCGACCTGGGAAAACCGAGCTACGATGCGAAGACCGCGACCTGGACGCAGACTGCCAAATTGACGAACACGAGCATGCTGACAATCGATGGGCCCGTTTCGCTGGCGCTGACCGACCTGAAAGGCGGGGCCAGCCTGGTAAATCGGAACGGAGCGACGGTTTGCTTTGCCGTGCCGGGCAGCTCCTATATCGACCTGAGTCTGAGCGGCAACAAGCTTGCACCGGGCAAGGATGCGCAGGTCACGCTCGAGTTCAGCGCAGCGGCCGATGCCAAGATCAGCTTTACCGCGGCGGTTGCCGGACCGGGCGCGCGATAGATTGCTCCCGGATCAAGGGCGCACAGGATTCACCGCCGCCGGGCGAGTGGGCACGCGGCAGCAGCGGTTTGAGTTTGGGTTTTCCTCCGCGCGGCTTCAGAACTCGATGCGCGCCGCGAACTGCGCCAGCCGGTAATTGGTGAGCAGCGCCGTGGCCTGGCCGAATGTCTGCGGATCGTCGAGCGTCGCGCTGATTGACTGCGGGTCGAAACGCACGCTGTTGGTCATGTTGAACATGTCCCAGCGCAGGATGAGCTTGCAGCGCTCGGTCATCGAGAAGGTCTTGTTCACGCCTTCGTCCCAATCCCAGAAGCCGTCGCCGCGCAGCGGGTTGCGCGTGCCCGACTGTCCTGGCAGCGCGTGCGCAAAGTCGGCGAAGACGCCGGCCGGGTTGGCGAATCGCTGTGTCAGGCTGCCGCGGGCGTTATCGTGCGAATTGATGGGAGAAACCAGTTCGGCGTAGCCTTGAATGTCCCAATTCGTGGGGTAGTAGGCACCGTTGTTCATGATGAAGGGAAATCCGCTCGTCCAGCGGGCGATCCCGGTCGTTTGCCATCCGCCGACGAATTCGTTGGCCAGGCGATTCATGCCCGAGAAAAACCTCTTCCCTGAACCAAAGGGCAAATCCCAAACCAGGTTCGCGTTGATCTGGTGGCGCACGTCGTAGTCCGACGGTCCGTAGAGCTGGTTCGGCTCCCAGCTGTTCATGATCTGGGCGTAGTTGGTGCTCGCCGAGTTGCCGAGCCGCTCGGCCTGGGAAGTGACATCGAGCGATTTCCCATAGGTGTAGTTGAAATCCGCCTGCGCGCCGCCGAAGTGCTGGCGGTAGACGGCTTCGAGCGCGTTGAAGTTGGAGTCGCCCACCGAGCGCCACGTATACAGCGCCGAATACTGGTCGTGATAGTAGCGGAAGGCAGGATAGTTCACGCCCGCGCCGATGTTGCTGTTGGGCAGGTCTCCCGGCGTGTCGAGCTGGTAGAGGGCGTAGGTTTCGTTATAGAGGTTGCTAAGAAAGAGCGCATAGACATTCTGCGTCGCTGTCAGCGGCCCGAAACCCAGTCCGACGTCTTGGCCGCTCAAGCCCGCGAACTCCTGTTCCCAATAGGGCACCTTTCCAACCGACGTGACCGGCGTATTGGCGCGCGCCAATTTGGCCATTTGCGCGGCGGCGGCGAAGTATGAAGTTCCGCCCAGCGTCAAGTTGATGGGCATGGCCACGTCTTCCTGGGCGAGCTGGCGGCGGCCGAGGCGGCCTACCCAGGAGAGCTCAACGGATCCGCCGTTGTGCAGCCCTCGCGTCGCGGAGAGATCGAGCAGTTGCGAGTAGGGTGTCTTGATTTCGGAGTCGAGGCCCCAGCTGATGGCAAAGCTGCCGTTGCCGCTGGCCGCCGGCAAAGCGGGAAAGCCGCCTTTGGGCGCGAACGGCAGCAGCGATTGCGGCACGACGTTGTTGGCGGTGAATCGCGGCGCGTCTTCGATGGGCACCGATCCCGGAGCATTTTGCAGTTGCGACGAAAGCCCGTACGATCCGGTGGTGTCGAAGATCTGCACCACGGCGGCGCCGAAGTGATCGAAGACCAGCGAGTAGCCGGCACGAATGCTGGTCTGTTGATTGCCCAGCAGCTTTTCCAGCACGCCTCCCGAGGGTGCGGGGGACCAGGCGATGGCCACGCGCGGCCCGAGGTCGAGCTTGTCGGGCGTCCAGAAATCGGGAGCATGGTTGTAGCGCCCATTCAGGTTGAATCCGACATGGCCCACATTGTTGGCTGCGCCGCCGGCAGCCGCCTGGGCAATGCTGCCTTCGTAGTACTTCGTCAAGGAATACGGCGCGCACACGCTGCCGGCATATTGGCAAGTGCCGACCTGTGTCCCGCTGGTTTCGGCGGGCGCTTGCAGATAGGCATAGCGCGCGCCGTAGGTGAGCGTGAGAGTGTTCAGGATTCGCCACGTATCCTGCCCGTACAGTTCGTACTCGTTCCAGCGGTAATTCCGCTCGACCGGCGCGCCCACGCCCAGCGTGCTGCCGGTCTTGGTGTAGTTATAGATCGCATTGCCCTCGGTAATCGTGCCCACGATGTTCATCAAGGCATCGTTGTATTCGTTGCCGTAGTTGGAGAAATCGACGGCGGGAAAGCCGTACTGCTCGGGGTCGAAGGGGCCGTGGCTGTTGGCGATCGTGGAGCTGCGCGTCAGCCAGCCCTGGTTCATCTGCCCGCTGGGGTACGACTCGGCGTTGCTTACACGTTTGTCGCCGATGAAGCGGATGTCGGTGCCGAAGGCGAAATTATGATCGTGCTTGGTCCACGAGAGAGTGTCCACCAGGTTCTGCACCGGGACGATAAACGAAGTGGAATAGTCGATGGATGTCGGTTGATAGACCTCGGAAAAGAGGATGTACGGCTGGTCGGCCGCGCCCGCGGTGTCCACGCCTTGGCGGGTGAGGCCGTAGCGAAGATCGTTGACCATGTTGTTGTTGATCAAATAGGTATAGCCGGCGGCGAATCCCTTGTTGTTGGTTAGAGCCGTTTGCTGCGGCGGCTGGCCGGGGAACGCCGGCGGCGAGGGTTCGTTGTCGTTTTGCAGATTGCCGCGCCAGAAGACCGTATGTTTCGCGTTCGAGGTCACGTTCCAGTCGATGCGTGAAATGTAGGTGTCGTATTTGCGATGAATGGTGTAGGGAAACCGGTAGCCGAGGTTGTTCAGCCCGTCTCCTTGGGTTGGGTCGTTGCCTTGCGGGTAGGCATTGAGCACGGTGAGCAAAGCTGGATCGTTGCCGACGTTGGACGGATCCATGCTGCGGATATCGTTTGGCGTGAGCGTATAGACCGAATCGCCGCCGCCTTTGGCGTACTCATAGTTCAGGTTACCGGCGCGATAGCTGGCCGAAGGAACCGTTCCGCCGTTGACGCTGGTGCCCTGCGAGTCGCGGCGTCCCTCGAAGTTGGCGAAAAAGAAGAGCCGGTCTTTCAGGACGGGTCCGCCGACCGCCGCGCCGTAGATGTTCCGAACCAGGCTCACCGGACGGTTCGTCAACCCGGCCGCAAGCTCCTGCTCCTTGTTGAAAAAATCGTTGGCTTCAAGAAGATTGGAGCGGTTGTACTCATAGACCGCGCCGTGAAACGCGTTGGTTCCGCTGCGCGTGACCAGCGCCACCTGCGCGCCCGAAGAGCGGCCCTCCTCGGCGTTGGGATTGCTCGTCGTCACGCGGAACTCGGCCACCGAATCCTGCGTGGTGCGCAGCACGCTGGTGAAGGCGTAGCCGTTGTTGATGTCGTTGACGTCGATGCCGTCGAGCGTGATGTTCGACTGGTCGCTGCGGCCGCCGTTGACCGACCCGGCGCGCGAGTCGGTGCTCGTGTTGCCGATGCCTTGCGTGCCGTTCACGTCGTCTGATCGTCCCAGAAACGTCACGCCGGGCTGCAGGCTCAACAGATCCGGAAGGTTGCGCTGATCGAGCGGCAACTGCTCCACCTGGCGCGTGTCGAAGGCATTGCCGATCGTGGCATCGGTGGTGTTCAGCATGGGCTGCTCCACCGAGGTCACGGTCACGTTCTCGGTCACCGTGGCAAGCTGCAGAGCGATGTTCGCCGTGGCCGGCTGGCTCACCAGCAGATCCATGTTGGTTCGCTCGCTGGCGGCAAATCCCTTGGCCGAGACCAGCAGCGTGTAACGGCCGGGCGCCAGTTGCGAGAATTGGTATTGGCCGGTGCTGTCGGTCTTGTTATCCCGCACCGCGCCCGTGGCCTGCGAAGTCAGCTTGACGGTTGCTCCGGCAATGGCGGCGCCGCTCAAGTCGGTGACGCGGCCGTTCAGCGAGGTGGTGGCTTGTGCCGGCGATTTCTGCGATGTGGCGGCAAGGAACAGCAGGAGAATGATCAGTGCGGGGAAGACTCTTAGACGGCTCACGGCTGGCTCCGGTAAATCGAATTGCACTTGGCTGGGAAGCGTGGGTTCTGCATCTGCTTCCGGCGCACATCGACATTCGCGCAGGCAGACGGGTCCCGGCCCCCTCGTTTGCTGCTTTCTCCAGCAAGTGTTGGGGCAAAGTGTATCACGCCATGGGCGAGGCGATGAACGGCTGTGACGAGCACGGCAGGTGAGTTTGAGGAAATGGCTCGCGAAGCGAGGCCCCGGCGCGAGATGGAGTTCACGCGCGATGAATTCGCCGGGCGGCCCCGCGAACGAAGCCGCCCGGTTCCTTCTTCTGTAATTTAATTGTCCAGGTTCAGGGTCCAGATGAGTAGATTCGCCGTGTTGTCGTCCACCGCGGCAAGACGGGCCGTGTCCGTTCCGGTTGCCACCGCGAGGCCGAAGGCGCCGCCTTGCTGCGGGTCGACGGAGAGCTCCTTCACGAAGTCGCCGGAGAGGGTGAACTCGACGATTTCGCTGGGCTGCGTGGGATCGGAGTTGATGGTGTCGTTGTTGCTGACGAGCAGGTGACCGTTGGGCGCCGCGGTCATGGCGAGCGCGCCGTGCAGGTGCTTGTCGTCCTGGTAGACGATGCGGCCCAGTCCGGCGCTCGATGTCCGCGAAGCGGCGTTGCGCACGGCAAATACCGCGTTGTCGCCCGTGGAAGCAACGAACAGCTCTTCGTTCTGGCTGTCATAAACGAGGCCGGTCGGGGCGTCGAAGAGCGCGACCGGGTCCGCTTTGTGAACGTATCCCGAGGCGACGGTCGCCGCGTGTTGGAGCGTGAGGCCGCTCGAGCTGACCTTGAACTCCAGCCGGTTCACCTTGCCGTCGAGAGCGTTGCTGACGAAGGCGATGGCATGGTCCCCCTCGTCGATGAGCGCCATATCCCAGGGATAGTTGATCCACGAATTGGCGATGGTTTGAACGAGCTGACCCTTGTTATTGACGACGAGCAGCGAGCCGGGCTTGGCAGTGGCTGCGGTGCCGTCAGTGGTCGGACCATTGCCGACAACCACGAATCCATACTGCAGGGTTCCCAGCGCCGTCGTCAGGCCTAATCCCGTGCTGCCCTGGAAAAAGATGTTCGCGGTGTTGCTGCTCGCGGTGATCTGCATGATGGTCGATCCGGTTCCCTGCAAATTCTTGGCGTTGTTGAAATTGGAAACCAGGATGTCGCCGTGGTTCAGCGGTCCGGAGCCGGTTTGAAAGTTGTGCGGAATGAAAGCGACTCCGTAGGGATTCTGATCTCCCGTCGACGGGCCGCTCGTGGGCACGGTCGAAACCGCGCGCACCGGGCTGGGCAAGAATGCGCCTTCCACTTCTTGGCTTCGCGCCGCGACGACGGCTGCGGCAGTGGTGAGGATTGTGGCGGCGACCAGCGGTTTGCGCCAGCCGAGACGACGAGCGGATGCGACAAATGCGGGGAGGGCGATAATTCTCATCAGGTCTTGCTCCTACAAGTGGTAAGTGACGACAAAGCCGGGATTCGGGTCCCGGCTCTGCACCAACTTAACTCCACAATAGCGTTGGCCAAAGGGCCCGGGTGTCTTTGTTTTGTCATTCTTTTGTCGGCGCGAGAGCGCCGGCGGCGAAAGCCGGGCTTACGCGGGGTGACCGAAGGCACGAGCCAATCGGCTCAAACGCTGGCAATGTTGGGTTGCGGATTTTGATGCCGCGCGAAGTAGGCGCATGCGTCGCGCACCGGGCATTCGACGCATTTCGGATTCGTGCGCTTGCAAATCGTCTGCCCGTGCTCTTTGAGCAGAAGATAAGCGCGGGTTCGCGCGTGGAACTGGCGCGGAACTTCGGCTTCAATGGCCTGCTGTGCGTCGCGATAGCTCGCGTTGTAGGTGTCGGGGTCTGCCCCATTGCGGATGCGCGCCAATACCTGGGTGCAGTTCGACGGGACAGCGGCGATCGGCGAGATGCGCGCGAAGAGCAGAATGCGATCCGCGCCGGGATCGGCGATGCTGTGAAACGTCTTGAGCGCCTTGCGCGCGTTGCCGCCCATCGCCACCAGCGCGGCGCGCAGATCGCCGCCAAACTCGCTTTGCACGCGCTGGGCGATCTCTTTGAGATATGCGGCGCGAACCTCGGGAAACATGCCGCTGCCTTTGAGCGCGGCCGTCAGTTTCGCGGGCGGGGCAGAGAGGATTTTCTCCGCATCGACGCCGAAGTTGCGTCGCAGCCCGTCCCATCCGCGCGCGCAAGCGGCGTCGCTGGTCGGGTATCCGCAGTGCCACCAGACGAGAAACTCATAGGGATCGACGGGCCAGCTTGGCTGCTGCGGGCCGTGACAGGCTTCCAGGCGGTCGAGCAGATCGGGAACGCCGAGAGGGCGAGAAAGCATATTCGCATCCGTGGTCATCGATTCACTCAAAGCCGGGCCAAGAACTGCGGCATGCGGGGAATCCCAACATGGTAACGCTTGGACGGCGTACGAGGCTTCGATAGTATCGCAATCAATGATCCCGCGTTTTCTCGCTGGCCTGGTCACGCTCGCCCTCTTCGCTTCGGTCTGCGCGGCCAGGCCCCGGCCGATCCCGGTCAAGGTGGTCGTGGTCGCCATGTTCGAGGTCGGCAACGACACCGGCGACATGCCCGGCGAACTGCAGTACTGGGTGGAGCGCGATCGTCTCGATCGCGTATTTCCTCTGCCCGCCGGCTATCATCCCGTGCGCATGAACGGTGACGGCGAGATGGCCGTGCTCACCGGCCAGGGCACGGCGCACGCGGCGGCGACCATCATGGCGCTGGGGCTCGATCCGCGCTTCGATTTGACTCATGCATACTGGCTCATCGCCGGCATCGCCGGAGCCAGCCCCGACCGCGCCTCGCTGGGCTCGGCGGTATGGGCGCGTCATGTGGTCGACGGCGATCTGGGCTACGAGATCGATGCGCGCGAGATTCCACGGGACTGGTCCACCGGCTTTGTTCCGCTGCGCAAGACGCGGCCGTTCGAGCCGCCCGCCGCGCCGCTTGAGGGGCAGGTGTACGCGCTGAATGATGCGCTGGCCGATTGGGCCTTCAATGTGACCCGCGATACGCCGCTCGCCGACACCGACCGCCTGCGCGAGGTGCGCAGCCATTTCGAAGGCGCTGCCGCGCAACTTCCGCCGAAAGTCATGATGGGCGACGAGATCTCTTCCTCGACGTACTGGCACGGCAAGCTCTTCGACGCGTGGGCGACCGAGTGGGTGCGGTACTTTACCGACGGCAAGGGAGAATTCGTCACTACGGCGATGGAAGACACGGGTACGCTGCAGTCGCTCGAGATGCTGAGCAAGGCCGGGCGCGTCGACTGGCAGCGCATCCTGGTGCTGCGCACGGTGAGCAACTTCGACCGGGAGCCGCGGGGCATGTCCGCGGCCGAAAGCCTGGCCAACCAGCGTGTGGGCACCTACAGCGGTTACCTGCCGTCGCTCGAAGCCGCCTACCAGGTGGGCCACAGGGTCGCCGGCGAACTGCTGGACCACTGGCGGCTATATCGCGACGCGCCTCCCGGCTCATCCGGTTCCGGAACGCCGAAACGCTCAAAGTAATCGCATCTTGCGGTTTGTCCTTGATTTTTGTCATCTGACGTTGTCACAATGGCAGCCCGTCCCAAAGTGCGATGGGACGATCCCCCTATATTTCAAGGAGAAACCGTGATTCGAAAATTGAGTTACTCTCTGCTGGCGACCGCTGCGATCCTGCTCGCCGCCGGCCTGCCCGGAATGGCCCAAGCGCCTTCGGTGCTCACCCATCATGTTCGCGAAGCGGTTCTGAACGGCCAAGCCGCGCCGGTCGGCCGCCTTAGCTCGGAAAAGATCCTGCAACTCGACGTCGTGCTGTCGCTGCGCGATCCCCAAGGACTAAAGTGGTTCCTCGAAGATCTCTACAATCCCAGCAGCGCCTCTTACCGGCGCTTCCTCACGCCCCAGGAGTTCACCGCGCGCTTTGGCCCCACGGAAAAGGATTATGCCGCCGTAGTTGGCTGGGCTAAGGCGAACGGGTTCACGGTCGTGGGCGGCACGCGCGACGGCATGGACGTGCAGATCAAGGGCCCGGTCTCGACGATTGAGAGCGCGTTCCATCTGAACATGCGCGTCTACAAGCACCCGACGGAGAATCGGACGTTTTACGCGCCGGACCGCGAGCCGGTCACCAGCCTGCCCTTTGCGCTGTGGCACGTCTCGGGGTTGGACAATTTTTCCATTCCGCATCCGATGTTCGTGAAGAAGAGCGATTATGCCAAGGCGCACGGCATGCGTCCCGAGCAGGTCGCGAGGCACGCCACCACCGGTTCGGGTCCTGACGCGTCCTTCCTGGGCAGCGACATGCGCGCGGCCTACTACGGCGGCACGGCGCTCACCGGCTCGGGACAGAACCTCGGCCTGCTCGAGTACGAGGGTACCGATCTCGCCGACTTCAACACCTATTACAAGAATGTTGGACAGACCGCCGGCATCACTCCTGTGCTGCTGTCGACCGACGGCACCAGCACGAGCTGCACTTATCCCAGCTGCGACGACACCGAGCAGACGCTGGATATGACGCAGGCGCTGGGGATGGCTCCGGGGCTGGCCAGCCTGACGGAATATATCGGTTCGACGGATACGGCGATCATCAGCGCCATGACCACGCACAGCCCATTGCCCGCAACCATTGGCTGCTCGTGGGGATGGACCCCGGCCGATCCCAGCACCCTCGATCCTTACTTTGAGAAGATGGCTGCGCAGGGCCAGAACTTCTTTGCCGCCTCCGGTGACGACTCGACGTGGTCCTCGCGCAACGAGGCGTGGCCGGCCGACGACGCGAATATCGTCTCCGTCGGCGGCACCGACCTGACCACGGCCAGCGCTGCCGGGCCGTGGGCTTCCGAGACGGCATGGTCCGACTCCGGCGGCGGCATCTCGCCGGATGGAATCGCGATCCCGTCGTGGCAGCAGATTTCGGGCGTCATCAATTCGAGCAATAAAGGCTCGACGACGCTGCGCAACGGACCGGATGTCTCGGCCAACGCCAACTTCACCTTCTATGTCTGCGCCGACCAGACCACCTGCACGGCCAACGAATACGGCGGCACCAGCTTTGCCACGCCCATGTGGGCCGGCTACATTGCGCTGGTCAATCAGCAACTCGCTGAAAACGGTCAATCGACCATCGGCTTTATCAACCCGACCATCTACGCGCAAAACGTGACGTCGGACTACGCTACCGACTTCCACGACATCACTAGCGGCACGTCGGGCAGCTATTCGGCCGTCGTCGGATATGACCTCGTCACCGGCTGGGGCAGCCCCAACGGGCAGGGCCTCATCAACGCGCTCACCGGTACTTCCAGCACGCAGCCCGGTTTCAGCCTGTCGGCCTCGCCCGGGTCGGTTTCGATCGCGCAGGGCGGTTCCGGTTCATCGACGATCACCAGCACCGTGACCGGCGGATTCGATTCCGCGGTCAGCTTGTCGGCGTCGGGCCAGCCATCGGGCGTCACCGTCGGCTTCAGCCCGACTTCGATCACCGGCAGCGGCACGTCGGCGATGTCGATCACCGTCGCTTCCACGGTTACGGCGGGCACCTACGCGATCACGGTCACCGGGACGAGCGGGAGCACCTCGCACACGACCAGCGTCTCGCTTACCGTCACCTCAACCAGCAGCGGCAACTTCACCATCTCCGTCTCGCCCACTTCGGGATACCTGTTGCGCGGCGAGAGTGGTTATGCCGTGGTAACCACGTCGGTCTCCGGCGGGTTCAGCGCGCCCATCACGCTTTCGGCCTCCGGCATCCCTTCGGGGGTGACTGGCAGCTTCAGCCCCAATCCCATCGCGGCCCCCGGTTCGGGAACCTCCGATTTCACCCTGACCGTCTCGCGAAACGCCCCGACCGGTACCAGCGTCATCACCATCACAGGCACGGGCGGCGGAGTGACCCAAACGACGACCCTCACGTTCACCGTGCGCAGGTGACGGGGTCGTTTCGGCAAGTCGAAACCCGTTCTCTTCCTGCAAAAAGGCCCTGACCGCAATGGTGAGGGCCTTTTTCGTTGCGACGAGGTTTTGCCAATCGCTAAACGCATTGAATCCGGGAGAGATCGATTGCGTTCTTCGGGCGGCGGCGAGGGCGGAATTCCACCAGCAACGTGAAGATGGCAGTAACCTCCGGAGCGGTTACCTCGCTGCGGTCCGAATTTCTTTGGTGGGAAACCGGACGACACTGCCCATTCGGGCAACCGTACCTAAGTGGTATTTCCTTCTTTTGCTCCCCACGCGACAATCCTGACTGTGGAAAGGCTCCAAGGAGCCACACAAGGAGAAAAGGAAAAAATATGAACACCCTTATGCTGAAACTGCTTGTCAAGATCCAGACCCTCACCGCCCGTGAGGAAGGTCAGGATCTCGTTGAGTACGCTCTTGTGGTGGCCCTGGTCGCCTTCGGCGCCACTGCCGCTTTGAAAACCCTTGGTTCCGGCCTGAACTCGGCCTTCACCAACATCAGCTCTACGCTGGCCTCCAGCCTCACGTAGTTTCGCGGCAATCGGGAGCGAGCCGGGCCTACCAGCCCCCTCGCTCCTGCGCGG
>JASHTH010000801.1 GCA_030040655.1 Acidobacteriaceae bacterium
AGGTCCTCGAACTTGCGGATGTCGGAGCTGTGCGGATCGCCGGCGCAGACCAGCGGCCAGACTTTCTCGATCCTGTCGGCCTGGATCCACATCATGCCCGTGCCGATGGGGGCGGAGAGAAACTTGTGCAGGCTGGTGCCGAAGTAATCGCAGTGCAGGTCGGGAATTTTGAAGTCCATCAGGCCGAACGAGTGGGCGCCGTCGGCGAGCACTTCGATGCCGCGCGGGTGCGCCATGTCGGCGATCTTGCGCACGGGCATGGTTTGGCCCACCCAGTTGATCATGTGCGTGACGTGAATCAATTTCGTGCGCGGAGTGATCGCCTCTTCGTAAGCCTTCACGATCTGCTCGTCGTCTTCGATGGGAAAGTCGAAGCTGATCTGCTTGTAGACGATGCCGTCGCGCAGGGCCCGCTGCCGATAGGCCTCGATCATGTGCGGATAGTCCTGCTTGGCGCCGATGACTTCGTCGCCGCGCTGGAGCGGCAGCCCAAAGATGACGGTGTTGAGCGCCTCGGTCGAGTTGCGATCGACGGCGATCTCGCCGGGTTGCGCGCCGGCAAGCCGCGCCAGCCGCTCGCGCAGCGGCTCGCGGCCCTGGTCGAGGATGCGCCACATGTAATACGACGGCCCTTCGTTGGAGAGCTCGTTGTAGCGCGCAACCGCTTCCTGCACTACCAAGGGCGCGGGCGAAACGCCGCCGTTGTTCAGGTTGATCAAGTTGGGATTCACCGTGTAGGCGCGCTGGATCACGCTCCAGTAATCCTCGTCCTGCGCGGCGAAGTCGGGACTGAGGTGCGCGATGCCGGCCGACGCGGCTGCCCAGTCGGCCGCGTGCGCCTGGTGGAAAAGGCTGTTGACGGAGAATGCGCCGGCGAGCGTGGCTGCCTGCTTGAGGAAGGTGCGACGGCCATGAGAGGTCATAGCAAGCAATGTAGGCGCTTGCGCGCGCAGATTCAACCGGAAACCGCCCGAGGGGATCTCTGAAGAAGTCATTGCTTTGAAAGGGCACGGCTTCAGCCGTGCCGAAAAATGCAGCAAGATGAACGAGGGCTTTAGCCCCCGAGGGACGATTTCCAACTTGTTCAGAGCCGCTCCACAGATGCGTCGCCCGTCACAAGTCACCGCTGGCCGCTGTGCGAGAATGGGGAGTCCGGCCATGACGCGAAGGTGCGCGGCCTGGCCGGAAGGATCGCTCCATGTCTCTGCTGCGTTCGGCCTTTATTGTCCTGAGCCAGAATCGTCTTTTGCGCCGCTTCGGCGAGCGCTCCCAGGTAGGCCGCAGGCTCAGTTCCCGGTTCGTCGCCGGCATGGAGATCGAAGACGCGCTGCGCGTGGCCGAGGCCGTCAATCGTCAGGGAATGAAAGTAACGCTCGACTCACTGGGCGAGAGCGTGACTTCGGAAGTGGAAGCGCACGCCTCGGCCGAGATCTACCATCGGCTGCTGGACGCCATCGCCGAGCGCAAGCTGAACGCCAACGTGAGCGTGAAGCTGACGCAGATGGGCCTGGAGCTCTCGTCCGAGCTCGCCGAGAAAATTGCCGAAGACCTTGCGCGCCACGCGCGCTCCGCCGGCAGCTTTATCCGCGTCGACATGGAGGGGTCGCAGTTCACGCAGGTCACGCTGGACATCGTGCGCCGCATTTACGCCAAGGCCGATCTGCGCGGTTTTCTCGGCGTCGTCATCCAGGCCTATCTCTATCGCTCGCAGGCCGACATCGAGCAGCTGCTGGCCGACGGCATCCGCGTGCGGCTGTGCAAAGGCGCGTACAAAGAGCCGGCGGAGATCGCCTACCCGCGCAAGATCGATGTCGACGCTAACTTCGTCCGCCTCAGCTGCCTCCTGCTGGGCAGTCCGCTGTATCATGGCCTGGCCACGCACGACGAGGCCATGATCGCGGCGGCAAGGTCGTTTGCCTCCCAGCACGCGATCGATTCCAGCCGCTACGAATTTCAGATGCTCTTTGGTGTGCGGCGCGATCTGCAACGCAGGCTGGTGCGCGAGGGATACAACGTTCGCGTCTACATACCGTTCGGACGCGAGTGGTACCCATATTTCATGCGGCGGCTGGCCGAGCGCCCGGCCAATGTGCTGTTTATTCTGAAGAACCTCTTTCGATCCTGAGTCTCGCGGCGCGAGATTTCGCCGCGTAAAATCGCATCAGGCCTGCGTTCAGCCGATCCATGCCATGATGTCGCGCAACTTTTATTTCCTGGCTGCCGCCCTGGGGCTGCTTGCGCTCCTTTCCGCGGGCATGGCGCTGATCCCTTCGAGCTTTCAGCCCGGCCTTCCAGCCAACGGATCGCTGTGGCGGACGATCGCGCTCCTGTTGCTGCTTGCCGCGCTCGCCTTCGCGCTCATCGGCGTGCTCACGCACCTATTCGAGCAGGTCGACCGGCGCAACGAGGAGGCGCGGCTGGCCGCACGGCGAAGACGCCGTGGCTTGTGAACGGGAAATCTTCCTGGGCTGCTGATTTCTGCGGAGGATTAAGGACCAAATGCAGCCTTGCGCGTCCCACCCTTTCGCCAACATCCGGCGAAAAGGGCAGGGCAACCAGTCTCATCGATTTGACAGCTTGCCAGACGCGGCGCGACGCACTTCAGGCTCTAAAATGAAGATGTGCGGAACGCCCGCATGGAACTCGATCGAAGCGCCTATGTATGAAATCACTGTAGAGGCCGGCTTCTCTTCCGGCCATTATCTTCGCAATTACCACGGCAAGTGCGAAAACCCGCACGGCCATAATTACAAAGTGCGCGTGACCCTCGCTGGCCGGGAGCTCGACGCTTCCGGCCTGCTGCTCGATTTCAAGCTGCTCAAGCAGGTGCTCAAGCCGACCATCGATCGCATCGATCACCAGATGCTGAACGATCTGGAGCCTTTCACCGAGCTCAATCCGTCGGCCGAAAACATCGCCAAGTTCTTCTACAACGAAACCAACCGGCAGCTTGCCGGTATGACCGATGGCCGCGTGCGCGTGAAGGACTGCACAATCTGGGAGACGGATACGACCACGGCGAAGTATTCGGAGTAGAGCGGACGCGCGGCTTGTCGGTCTTAAGCCGGTTTGAAAGGGCATGCGCTGTGACGACCACAGAGGCTGAGAAAAGGTGCGGGAACGGCGATTCCTCGCTGGCAAAACCGGATTGTCGGGGAGCCGATCGTTGTGCCCTTGCCTTGTCTTCGCAGGTATGCGGGCTTTCCGCAAGCCTGAAGATTGCCGCGCCGATGATAGCCTGAATGTTCATGGAACCGGCGGCGAAGGTCGATTTTCTGGTGATGGGCGCCGGCGTTGCCGGACTTCGCGCCGCGGTTGAGCTCGCCCGTCACGGCGACGTTCTCGTCGTCACCAAAGAATCGCTCGGCGAATCGAACACGCACTACGCGCAGGGCGGCATCGCCGTCGCTACCGAGGGCGAAGAGGACGTCGCCGTGCACCTCAACGACACGCTTGCCGCGGGCGATGGGTTGGTTTATCGGCCGGCGGCGCAGGTTCTGGTCGCGGAAGGCCCTTTGCGAGTGGCCGAGCTGATCGAGTGGGGCGCGCGCTTCGATCGCGACAATGGCCGGCTGCTGCGCACGCGCGAAGGCGCGCATTCGCGTCCGCGCATTCTGCACGCAAACGGCGACGCCACCGGCGCCGAAATCAGCCGCTCGCTGGTCGCCATTGCGCGCGCGCACCGGCGCATCCGTTTTGCCGAGTGGACGATGGTGACCGGGCTCGTGTCCGCCGATGGCCGTGTCACCGGCGCCGATCTTCGCGATCGCGCGAACCGAATCGAGCGCTTCAGCGCCCGCGCCGTGCTTATCGCCGCCGGCGGCGCGGGCCAAGTCTACTCCGACACGACCAATCCCTCGGTAGCCACCGGCGACGGCATCGCTCTGGCCGCCGAAGCCGGCGCCGAGCTTGCCGACATGGAGTTCTACCAGTTCCATCCCACCGCCTTCTGGCTGCTCGGCGCGCCGCGGTTTTTGATCAGCGAAGCGCTGCGCGGCGAGGGCGCATACTTGCGCAACGACAAGGGCGAGCGCTTCATGGACCGCTACCATCCGCTGCTCGAGCTGGCTCCGCGCGACGTCGTGGCGCGCGCCATCACCCGCGAAGGCGCCGGCTCCGCACCTTCCGAGGCGCGCTCCGTGTATCTCGACATGCGCCACGTCAAAGGTATTGATCTCCATGCGCGCTTTCCGGGCATCTCGGCATTTCTCACCCGCTACGGCCTCGATCTTGCTCGCGATCTCATCCCCGTGCGCCCCGCGGCGCACTACCTCATGGGCGGAATTCGCACCGATCTCGACGGGCGCAGCAGCGTGCGCGGCCTCTACGCGGCCGGCGAAGCGGCTTGCACCGGCGTGCACGGCGCCAATCGACTGGCCTCGAATTCGCTGCTCGAGGGGCTGGTCTTCGG
>JASHTH010000802.1 GCA_030040655.1 Acidobacteriaceae bacterium
TGGAGCCGGCACTGGCAAGGGCTATCGATGCCATCACGCCCGCAGATGCGCAAGCCTTCTTTCGCCACTGCGGCTACCGGATACAGCAACTATGAAAATGCTCTAAAGAACCCAAGCGCGATTGCTGTTGACGGTGACGGAAATCTGTATGTGGCCGATACAGGCAACAACCGGATCGTTCGCCTTACTCGGACCGGCCAAGCGAACGCGGTAAGCACGGGAGGCGTCAAGCTCTCGGCTCCGCAAGGCCTCGCGGTTGATGCATTGGGCGACCTTCTGATCGCCAACACCGGCAAGAACCAGATTCTTCAGCTTGCAGCGTCGGGGACCGTTTCTCTCTTTAATGATTCCGGGTTTCGATTCTCTGCTCCCACCGCGCTCGCCTTCGATACGTCAACGGGCTTCTACGTCAATTCGCCGGACGTGATTGCCGTCGATTCCGGGAGCAATCGCATTCTTCGAGTCTCTCCTGGAGGCGTCCAGGTGGTGGCCACCGGGACCCCTGCGCTGAATCATCCAGCCGGAGTTGCAATCGATCCTGGGGGCACTCTTTACGCCACCCAAACAGGCAGCACCAAGCTGATCGAGGTTTCCCCCGCCGGCGTGCAAACGGTTCTTATCGCCAGTGGACTTTCCCGGCCGGAAGGCTTGGCGGTCGATCATAGCGGGACTCTCTATGTGACCGATACAGGCAATCGTCGCGTACTTGAGCTCCAGCGCAGCGAGTCCCCTGTGCTTGACTTCGCAATCACGACCGAAGGACGCGAGAGTAGCGACAGCCCGAAGAAGGTCATCGTCCGCAACATCGGTAACTCGGCACTGTCCATTTCTCGGGTCAGCTTTCCGGCCAATTTTCCCGAAGACGCCAGCGGCAAAGCCACGGACTGCAAAGCTGGTGCGACGCTGGCTCCATCGGCCGGCTGCACGCTGACCATCGATTTCAAGCCAGCCTCGGCCGTAACTGGCACGTCGACGCTGTTGAAGGAAAGTGTGACGCTGACTTCCAACACGCTCAACAAGCCCGGCACGGTTCAAACCGTTGTCGTCGAGGGCACGGAGATCAAGTAGAAGATCTCCGAAAAAGGTCGAGCGAGAGGGTTTTCGAAGTATCGGCTAACGAATAGAAACTGTTGGAACTTACATCGTGCTTTATAGCGTGACCTCACGGACGGCTTCATTGCGAGCCATCCATGAGGCCTGCGCTGCGCATTGATTTGATCGCTCGCCCCTAGCGGAAATAACCCAGCTGGAATGGATTTCCACCCTGCGCTGCGATGAGATACCAGCCCGTGGCGCCGATGTGTTTCGACGGGCCGTAGGTGTAGCCGAAGCCGGTGTCCATCTGGCTCGTTGAAGCCTCAAGCCCCTGGCCCAGCGGAATGGCGGCGCCGTTCACGGTCTGTCCTGCGCCCAGTTCGGCCTGGGCGGTTTCGCAGGTATTCACGAATTTGCCCGCCGTTCTCAGATCGGCGAAGGCGGCGCGGAAGTCCTCTCTACCGGCGAATGCGCGCGCGATGAGCGCCGCGATGGTATGCGACGTGCCTTCCAGCCACACGGCATCGGGATCGCTGCCCGGGATGGTCGGCGCCAGGCTGGCCGAGTCGAAGACCATGCCGGTGAACGACTCGCTGCCGGTGAGATCGCTGTTCGTTGCTGCCGCCGTGTCCGTCGCCTGAAGATTAGCGAGCGCCCAGTCGATGGTGTGCTTGTACTTGTTATCGAGCAGCGACAGGTACGACCAGGTCTGGCAATCCTCGGGAACCGGGTAGTAGTTGATGCTGATCTGATCGCCCAGCGTGCCGGTATAGAAGTAGCCATCGGTGGCGTTGTACATCGCGACAACGAAGTCGAACGCGTGTTCGGCCAACGCCTTCCACGTCATGCCGTTGCTTGCCGAGCCGTGATGCGTCAGCTCGTCGAGCATGATGAAAAACGCGTAGGTGTCGATGTTGTGCTCGGTCGATTTGCCGTTGGGCGAAGGCACCGATTGATTCGACGGATTGATATTGGTGCCGTAGGAGTAGCCGCCCGGACCCAGCGTGTTGTAGGTGTTGGTTACGATCCAGTTGGCCACGCTGAGCGCCGCGGTCATGTAGCTCTTGTTGTGCGTGCGCCGGTAGAGCTGCGCCAAAGCCATGCCCGCCCACGCCTGGTCGCCGACCGCGCTGGTGTAGAAGTAGAACGGGAAGGCTGCGGGGGTAATGTAGGGGCCGCTGCTCGAAGCCACGTTGACGAAGTAGGCCTGCGCGAAGCGGCCGTCGGCGATGGGAAAATTGTTGGTCTGGGCGAAGATCAGTCCTTGCCCCAGCACCTCGGCGCGGGCCAGCGAGTCGCGGCTGCCGTGCAGCAGATAGGCGTGGATGGATACGGCGTTGTCGTAGGTGAAAGCCGTCGATTCCAGACCGGATTGATCGGCATAACTCTGGATCAGCCGCACGGTGCTGCCCGTGGCATACGCATCCATCATCATGTTCTCAAAGGCGACGGCATTCTCGATCGAATCGAAGTAAGCCTTGGCATCGCTGGGCCGCCCGGCCTGTCGCTTCTCGGCGGCATGCGCGGCCTGCGCCAGTCCCAGCGGAGCGGCTCCAGCAACCGCTGCCGCTCCCAGCCCGAATCCAAAGAATTCCCTTCTTGAAATGGCGTTCATCGTTCCGATACCTCCCGGACGAGAGTTTTGGTACGCAAGGAAGGTACTCCCGACGTTTCCGCGCGTCAACCGGCGAGCGGGCGGCAGTGGCGCATTTTCCCCTCAGGGGTTTTAGAGCCCGAGGAGCTTTTTCCGGCAAATACTGTACGGGCTAAATCGGCTGCGGAAAAAGGGGCAAAGGTCAGACGAAATGCAGCACGTCGCATTACGCAGGGGCTGAAGCCCGCCTTGATTTTGCGGGGCTTGCCGCAGGACTGAAGTCGTGCCCTGTTACAAGGCCCGTAAAGTGAAGAGTTTTTCCGCAGCCAATGAGGCCCGTACCCTCCCAAATGCACCACTACCGAAAATGCTGCGGGCTCGCACGCCCGCGCAATCGCAATTACCATAAAAGAAAGCGCTCCGTGAAAGACTCGATCTACGTCTCGAAAGAGAATTACCTCAAGGCCATCCTGGAAGCCGAGGCAGAAGGCCGGCAGGTGATCCCCGCCACATTGGCGCACTGGCTCGAGGTCTCAGCTCCGGCCGTTACCATGGCCCTCAAGCGCTTGCGCCGCGACGGTTTTGTCGAGATGAGCGCCGACGGCATCGTGCGCCTCACGGCGACGGGGCGCGAGACCGCCTACCGCACCGCGCTGCGCCACCACCTCATCGAGCGCATGTTAAGCGAAGTCTTTGGCATGGAGTGGTACCGGGTGCACGAAGAGGCGGAACGCCTGGAGCACGCCGTCTCGCCCGCCTTTGAAGCCAAACTGCTTGAGCGCCTCGGCGATGCCGGCACCTGTCCCCACGGCAACGCCGTTCTGCCCGAGACGCCCGCCGAGCGTAAAAAGCGCGGCGAGGTCCCGCTCTCTGAGGCGATCGAGGGCAAGCGCTACAAGGTTGTCAGCCTTCACGAGCGCGATCCGAAGCTGTTGCTCTTCCTGCACTCGAGCGGCATCGACCCCAACAGAACCTTGCGCGTTTTGAGCCAGAATTACGATCAAACCGTTTCGATTGAGCTACCTACTGGAACTTCCATCGTTGGCCGCCCGGCTGCGGACGCGGTCTGGCTGCGCCCGGCCAGCGAGGCCTAAGCAAAGAATAATAAAAAATATTAACCATGCTTAACGAGCTGTGGCATACTATGGCTGAGCCGATCGTTGGTCACTTCCCCGCTTGCAATGGCCGCCGACATTTCCATCGCGATCGCAAAGCCCTCGTTGCCCGAGGTGCATGCCAGCGTTCGCATTTCGCCCTCGCCGCTGTTTTGGAGGCGACTAATCGGCTTCCTGGGCCCGGGCTTCCTGATCTCGGTCGGCTACATGGATCCCGGCAATTGGGCCACCGACATCGCCGGCGGCTCGCGCTTCGGTTACACGTTGCTGTTCGTGATCATGGCCTCGAATCTGATGGCCATTCTGCTGCAAAGCCTTTCGCTTAAGCTGGGAGTGGCCACCGATCGCGATCTGGCTCAACTGTGCCGAGAGACCACAAGCCGCCCGGTGAGCTGGGCTCTGTGGATCCTTGCCGAGATCGCCATCGCCGCCTGCGATCTGGCCGAAGTCATTGGCTCGGCGATCGCTCTCAATCTGCTCTTCCACATTCCGCTCTTTTACGGCGTGCTCATCACGGGGCTCGACGTGCTGCTGATCCTGCTGCTGCAGCGCTGGGGATTCCGGTATATCGAGGCGCTGGTCATCACGCTCATCGGCACCATTCTTCTTCTATTCGTTGTGCAGGTGTTTTTGTCGCGGCCCGAGTTCTGGCCGGTGCTGCGCAACATGGCGATTCCGTCGCCGTCCATCCTGAAGAATCCGGGCATGCTCTACATTGCCATCGGCATGCTGGGCGCTACGGTGATGCCGCACAATCTCTATCTGCACTCGTCGATCGTGCAGAGCCGCAGGTACAGGCGCTCGCCCGAGGGCCGCCGCGAAGCCATTCACATGGCCAATATCGACTCGGCGCTGGCCCTCACCATTGCGCTCTTTGTCAATGCCGCGATTCTGGTAGTCGCGTCGGCGGTCTTCTATCGCAGCGGGCATTTCGAAGTTGCCGCCATCGAAGACGCCTTCAAAATGCTCTCGCCGCTGGTTGGCGCGACCTGCGCCAGCACGCTCTTTGCCATCGCGCTGCTCGCCTCCGGCCAGAACTCGTCGATCACGGGCACGCTCGCCGGGCAGGTGGTCATGGAAGGCTTCGTGCAGATGAGGGTTGCGCCCTGGCTGCGCCGTCTGATCACGCGCTCGCTGGCGATCATTCCCACGATCGTCGTGGTCTGGTTTATGGGCGAGCGCGGCACCGAAGACCTGCTGCTCCTCAGCCAGGTCATTCTCTCTCTGCAATTGAGCTTCGCCGTCGTGCCGCTGGTCCACTTCACCTCGAGCCGCAAGTTCATGGGGCAGTTCGTCAATCGCCCGTGGCTGAAAGGGCTCTCCTGGCTGGTTGCTTTCCTCATTGCCGCGCTGAATGGATGGTTCCTGCTGCTCATGGTGCAGGGCAAGGCGTAAAGGCCACAGATCAGCTCTTCAGACCACTTCCTCGGTCCACAACTACGCCGCCTATGCGAAGCTAATCGAAGAGCATGGCCGCGCTTCGATCCCTTCGCCGCTACAAGTGGTACGTCGTCGGCATGCTCTGGTGGATCGCGTTTTTCAACTACGCCGATCGCCAGTCCATCTTCTCGCTGTTTCCGCTGCTTTCGCGCGAATTCCATCTGAATGACGTGCAGCTCGGCCTGCTGGGCTCTTCGTTCGCCGCCGTCTACGGCGTTTCGGCTCCTTTCGTCGGTTTCATCGTCGATCGCGTAGAGCGCAAGGCGTCGATTCTCGGCGGGCTGCGCATCTGGAGCGTCATCTGCATGGCGACGGCGATTTCGCGTTCGTTCTCGGCGCTGCTCTTCTTTCGCGCCTCCGAGGGGCTTGGCGAGACGATCTACTTTCCCGCCTCGATGTCGTTCATCAGCGATTATCACGGCAGAGCCACGCGCTCGCGGGCCATGGGACTGCATCAGACCAGCGTCTACATCGGCACGATTGCCGGGGGATTCTTCGCGGGCTTAATCGGTCAGCGATATGGCTGGAGATCTTCGTTCCTCGTCTTTGGCGCTGCGGGCATCGTGTTGAGCTTCATCCTCAGCCTGGCGCTGGTCGAGCCCACACGGGGCGCCGCCGATCTCGCCGATACGCAAGCTTGTGCGATCCCACCTTTGCCGCGAAGAAAAATTCGCGGCAAAGACGGGGCACCCATGACTTCTTTTCGTGAATTCCTCCAACTCATCTTCACGCGCCCGTCGCTCGCGCTGTGCATGGCCGGATTCCTTTTCCAGAACTTCACTACCATGGTCCTCTTCACCTGGATGCCAACGCTGCTCTTCCGTAAGTTTCATTTGTCGCTTGCCCTCGCCGGTCTCACTGCGACGATCTTCGTGCAATCGGCGAGCATGATCGGCTCGCCGCTGGGCGGCTGGCTCGCCGATGCGCTGCGTAGACGCATGCCCGGCGGACGGATGCTCACCCAAGCCATCGCCGCCGACTGCGAAGTTCCTTTTGTCGTCGCGTGCGCTCTGACACGCTCCTGGCCTTTGTTGATCGCAAGCCTTCTGCTGTGGGGCGGCTTCAAAGGCATTTACGAAGCGAATATCTTCGCTTCGGTCTTCGACGTCGTCCCTTGTGAAGCTCGCGGAACGGCAACCGGCACCATGAACATGGTGGGGTGGCTAGCCGGAGCCGGAACGGCTCCCGTGGTTGTCGGATTTCTTGCCGGCCGCATCGGCCTGAGCCGATCCGTCGCGGTAACTTCCGCGCCTTACGCGGCGGCTTGCATCCTGTTGTCGATAGCCGCTCTGTTCTTTGCCGGGCGCGACACGCGGTCGCTGGAATCCGCGCTTGTGCCCCAAGCGTCGAATAGAATCGGATGAGGTGTTGCACCAGGAGAACCGCGCATGAAGGCACTCGTCAAAAGCAAAGCCGAGCCCGGCCTGTGGCTGGAAGAGATCGCCAAGCCCACCATCGGCATCAACGATGTGCTGATCCGCGTGCGCTATACCGGCATTTGCGGCACCGACGTGCATATCTACAACTGGGACGAGTGGGCGCGGAAGACCATCCCCGTGCCCATGGCCATCGGGCACGAGTTCGTCGGCCAGGTCGTGGAAGTCGGCTCCAATGTCAGCGATTTTTATCCCGGCGACATTGTTTCGGGCGAGGGCCACGTGGTCTGCGGGCGTTGCCGCAATTGCCTTGCCGGCCGGCGCCATCTGTGCGCGCATTCTCAAGGCGTGGGCGTAAACCGCTCCGGCGCCTTCGCCGAGTTCATCGCGCTGCCCATGACCAACATCTGGCGGCACGATCCCAAGATCGACCAGGAAGTCGCCGCCATCTTCGATCCTTTCGGCAACGCCGTGCACACCGCGCTCTCGTTTCCCGTGCTGGGCGAAGACGTGCTCATCACCGGCGCCGGACCCATCGGCATCATGGCCATTCCGGTGGTTCGCCACGCCGGTGCGCGACACGTCGTCGTCACCGATATGAATCCCTTCCGGCTGGAACTTGCCAGCCGCATGGGCGCCACGCTCGCCGTCGATCCCACCAAGACCTCGCTCGCCGAAGTGCAGAAGCAGCTCGGCATGCTCGAGGGCTTCGATGTGGGCCTGGAAATGTCGGGCAATCCACAGGCCCTGCGCGACATGATCGCCAACATGAGCCATGGCGGCAAGATCGCTGTCCTGGGCATTCCGGCGAAGGACGTTACGCTTGACCTGCGCGCCGTGATCTTCAACATGATCACGATCCGGGGCATCTACGGTCGCGAGATGTACGAGACCTGGTACAAGATGGGCGTGATGCTCGAGTCGGGCGTGGATATTTCGCCGGTCATCACGCATCGTTTCACTTACAGCGATTTCCAAAGGGGCTTCGACGCGATGATCTCCGGCCAGGCCGCCAAGGTCATCCTCGATTGGACGAGCCTGGCATAGGGACTCCACGTGTTTCGCTCTCAGGCTGATTTTGCCGCCCGCGTCCGTGCTGCGAGCGCCATCCACGCCACAAGCGAGGCCAGCTTTTCATCCTGCGTCCAGGGCGAGCCCAAAGCCACACCCAGAGCGGCAGCGCAGCGAAGCAATTCATCCGTGGATCGATTCAATTTGTCGGATGCCGTCTGCAAAAGAGCCCGCTCTTGAATGGTGATCGTTTCCAGCCCCAACTCCTTTGCGGATTGGAGCAGCGCGTCGCGAAACAGTTCTCCGTCGGCGGTATGAATGAGCGCATGCGACGCCAGAATCTTTTCGAGCACCGGCAGCGGCTTGCCTGAAGCGAGCAGCAAACCGCAACGAACAAGCTCGAATCCTTGCGGACGGATCGCGCTCTGCACTTCTTCGATCGCCTTCCGCGCCAGCGCCGTGGCCGATTCGCGCGCCCGTGCAATGACGGCGCGCGCTTCGCCGATCGGAAGCTTTTCCGCGGTGTGAAAGGGCTGACGGAACTCGAAGGTAAACGCCTCGACCAGGTGCGGGCGCCCACGCCATAGCACATGTGGCGACTTGCCTTCGAGAGAAATCGCAACCATTGCGGCCCACCCTGAGTGAACGCGCATTCCGATTGCGGCTTGCTTCATGGTGCTCCTTGCTTCAATTCACCGACTAGGTCTGTGAACGCGTGATTTTGTAAGTCGGCATCTTGGTTTCCCAGGTCCCAAAATCGGGACCTGGGGTACCCCGGGATGCTTCAAAATCAAGCGGTCAGGGGTTTAGTACATCCAGCTGCACTCGCGGGTGAAGGCTGTCGCCTGCGCGCGACGCCACCGGCCTCCGGCTTTCTCGACCGCGAAAATGCCCCCGCTGCCGCAAAAGCTGCCACACATTTTGACGACCGAAACCAATGCTTGCGTGTGCGTGCGGTTGAATCCTGGAACGCCCAAGAAGCGCACACTTGCGATTGATTTGAAGCTGTCGCATTGTGCGGCGTCGTGAAAGTGCGTGTCGAGACAATTCTGAGCGGTCGTCGCCTCGACGCGCGAAATCAACCGGTATCCCTGCGGAATGGTGAATTTTTGTTGCCAACGATGGCTTTGCCGGTTGGCGGCGACAAAGGCGTCGGCCATCTCCTGCTCTTGCGGCCCGGATGGTTGCAGGCAACTGCCATTCACTTGCGGGATGTCGGTGACCGAGTCTTCCGAGAAGACTAGGGGCTCCTGCGCCGGAGCCTGATATAGCTCGGAGTAGACGTCATATGCGTCCGCGGGCACCGCTCCGCCGCCGGGTTGGTTCAGCGGGCTGGTCAAGGATAGATCACCGATGGGTTTGGGCGCCGGCGGTCGAAGATGGTGCAGCCAACCGACGCGCGCGACAAGGATCGCCAGCGCCACGGCGACGAGCGTTATCCGCACCCACAAACCGCGTTTGGGACGCAACTGCATGGTCCGGATGCCCATCCACGGAACTCGGATCAGACGGGCCGAGGCTCCGATTGCCATTATCGCGCTGCTTGACCGTGCTCCAATCCCAACCCAGCCCTGCTTCCGGATTCGGGGCGGTGCGCCGGCGGAGCGGAATGATGGTCAGCGAGCAGCGTCGATTCCAAAAGGCCCGGTTCGAAGGGACAAATCCCGGAAATCGTGATATGGTCTGTTGGCGTGAATGGACCATGCCGCCGAGGTTACGCTTGCAAGGGAACTTTCAGGGTATTCGCCCCGAAGCCCGGCTGGAAATTTCGAGGGCCGCGCGTTAGGGCAAGTTAGGAAGTTCTGTGCCCGCTTGGATGGCGCTCAAGGTCGCCGCTCCCCGTTTGGTCCCACCCCAACGACGAAGACATGTTGTTGGGGACCCCGGGTTTGGTCGCGTCGACTTGGCGTTTCTTCTCCGGCTGCATTCTTTCCTGAACTGCCATAGCCCGTAAGCATGAATCGGGCGTTCGATCGAGCCATTTTCAAGACCGCGAAGATCAAATAGCCCCGGATTGAAACTACCGAAATGGTCCTGCGTCAAAGACAATAAAGCCACCATCGTATCCGGGTGATCGGCAAGGCATCCTGGTTCGTCCCGGAGAAGCAGATCGGATTGAGTGGACGTCGACCAACCCATGCGATTCCCGGATGCGAGCCGGTGGCCTTTTCCAGGCCCATCGCCTTGGGGGTAACCGCATGGCCAGTCGGTGGTTGCGCCTAGCTCTCCCAGTCTTCTTCCTGTCGTTCACCTCACCTCTAATTGCCAGCGATCCCACGGGGACCATCACGGGCACCATCACGGATCCCGCAGGCGCGGTGGTGCAAAAGGCGCAGGTCACGGTGCGCAACGAGGAGACCAATGCGATTCGTGACGCTTTGAGCAACGACGATGGCGATTACACCGTGGCGCTGCTCCCTCCGGGCCATTACACCGTGGCCGTGCAGAGCACCGGATTCCGCCGGAGCGTGATCCACGGTGTCAGCCTGGACGTGGATCAGACCGTGCGCCTCGATTTCGCCTTGCAGATCGGCGCGATCAACGAGGAAGTGGATGTTACCGATACGCCCCCCATTGTGCAGACTGACACCTCGACCTTGGGCCAGGTGATCAACAACCGCATGGTGCAGGATCTGCCACTAAACGAGCGGAATTTTCTGTCGTTTGCGCTGCTGGCGCCGGGGAGCCAGTTGCCGGCGGAAGGCTCCCAGAACTCGACCCAGGGCGGCGCCATCAGCGTGAACGGCGCGCGCGAGCAGTCGAACAACTTTGTGCTGGATGGAGTGGACAATAACGATCCCTACATCAATCAATATGTCGCCCTCCCCTCGATCGACGCCATCCAGGAGTTCAAGGTTCAATCCAGCGACTATTCGGCCGAGTTCGGGCGAGGCAGCGGCGCCCAGGTCAACGTGGTGCTGAAAAGCGGCAGCAACGACTTTCACGGCGGGTTGTTCGAGTTCTTCCGCAACCGGCAGATGGATGCCAAAAACTACTTCGATTCTCCCGACTGTACCAACGGCTCGGTTCCGGGCACGTGCGGCCCGATTCCAGGATTCGATCGCGATCAATTCGGCGGAACATTGGGTGGGCCGGTTCGCAAGGACAAGACGTTCTTCTTCCTGGCCTACGAGGGGCTGCATTTGCGCCAGGCGGACACGAAGGAAGCGACGGTGCCCTCGGCGGTGCAATGGCAAGATGCGGCCGGCTTGGCGCAGGAGTTGTTCGGCTGCCCGGCCAACCCTTCCTGCCAAGCCGGCGCAGCGGTTCTGAAGCTCTACCCCGCGGCCAACGTGGGCTCGAATCTCGAAACCTCGAGCACCTTCCGTTCGGCTCCGATCATTCGCAACATGGAGAATCTGGCCTCCGCAAAGGTCGATGAACATGCCAGCTCCGCGGATACGATTTCGCTCCATTATTCGGTGGTCGATGAGAACGAATTCAATCCATTCGATCCGGTCAACTCCTTCACGTCGCTGCCGGGCTACGGAAGTTACACCTTGAATCGCGGCCAGAGCGCCGGATTGGAATGGACGCGCGTATTCCGGTCGACCGTGGTCAACGAATTCCGCCCCGGCTTCACGCGCATGAGCGCCGGGGTTCTGCAGCAGAGTTATGGCGACAACATTGAATCGCAGCTCGGCTTCCCCGACGTTCTAACGGAATCGGTCGACCTGGGTGCTCCCAACATCAATCTGATCGGATTCGATGGGATCGGCGAGCCCGTAAACTATCCACAGGACCGCCACGACACCACGATTCAGCTTGCCGATAACGTGGCGTGGACCGTAAAGCAGAACCAGTTCAAGATTGGCGGCGACTTCCGCCTCGTCCGCATCGACGATTATCTCGACTTCCTGGCGCGGGGCGACTGGTTTTTCCTGGGCGAAACGGCAGCCGCCATCCTGGGCGCATCCGGCAACCCCACTCCTTGCAATGGCGCTCCTCCCGACGACCCGCTCACATGCTCTCTTGCGCAGCTTCTGGGCGGCGTGCCGGACTACGCCCTGGCGGTGAGCGGCACCACCAACAATAGCCTGCACAGCCACGGACTCAGCGCCTTCGTGCAGGACGACATTCATGTGATCCCGCGCTTCCTGCTCAACGCAGGCCTGCGCTACGACTACAACAGTCCGCCGGTCGAAGCCAATAACCGCTTCAGTGTTCCCAACCTGGTTCCCTGCCCAGAACCCTGCACTGCGGCTCCGGAGTTCACCTTGGCAGGGACGGATGGGATTCCCCGGGCGACATACAGCCCCACCTATACCGACTTTGGTCCGCGCCTTGGATTTGCCTGGCGGCCGATGAAGACAGAGCGCTGGGTGGTCCGTTCCGCCTACGGCATTTTCTATGACGTGCCGATCTCCAACATCAACATTCTTCCCCGCATCAACCCGCCGTTTTACGACCTGGCCGCCTATTTCCAGAGCACCAGTTGCCCCGGAGGGCTGTGCACGGTTCAGGACATCCTCAGCCAGACCGGCCAGCAGTCGGGAGTGGTTCAGGGCGACATGATCTCGCCGCAGTTTCGCGATGGCTACATGCAGCAGTGGAACGCCGACCTGCAATACGAGGTGGGCGCCAACTGGATGATCGATCTGGCCTACGTCGGCTCCAAGGGCACGCATCTGGCCAATGTGATTGACCGGAACCAGACCAACCCCCTGACCGGCCCTCCCTACGGCCAGTTCTCCTCGGTGCTGTACATCGAGTCGAGCGCCGACAGCACCTATCACTCCATGCAGTTCCGTTCCGAGAGGCGCGTGAGCCACGGCCTAGCCTACCTGGCGTCGTATACCTATTCCAAGTCCATCGACGACATCTCTTCGATCTTCGGCGGCAGCGTGGGTTCAGGGCTGCCGCAAAACTCAGAGGATCCCAGCGCTGACCGCGGCCCATCCGACTTCAATGCGGAGCACCGGTTCTCCATGGGCTATTTATACGATTTGCCACTCCACCGTCTTTTGACCCAGAGGCCGGTCTGGAATCAAAGGCTGCTGAACAACTGGCGGGCATCGGGAATCGTCTCGGCGCAGACGGGATCGCCGTTTACGGCAGTCCTGGCGGGCTCCCCGGCTGCTTCCGCGGCAGCTTTCGGCAACCCGGAGCGGCCGAATCTTGTTGGCGACCCGACCAAAGCCGGACCGGTGCCGGCCAACCCATCGTGCCAGGCTCCATCGCAGGTCGGCACGCCCCTGAACTGGTTTAACCAGTGTGCATTCGTGCAGCCTGCTACGGAACCTTTCGGGCCAGCCTTCGGCAACGAGGGGCGCAACGTTCTCACCGGACCGGGCTACACCGATCTCGATCTGGCTTTGTCCAAAAGTATTCCATTCCGGACCGAAAGCGAGCGTTTGCAGCTTCGCGGCGAGTTCTTCAACTTGCTCAATCACCCGAACTTCGATATCCCGAACCACGTGTTCTCCATGACGGCATGCGGGCAGAACGGAAATCTGCTCTGCTCGGCAGGGAATTTCGGCACCATCCTCTCGGCGAATTCCTACGGCGATAAGCCGCCCCGACAGATTCAACTGAGCATGAAGTACGTCTTCTGACTTCGGAAATTGCTACAGGTTTCCGAGATTCGTAGGGTAAATCGGCGAACTTAAACGCAGATCCTTCGACTCGGCTTGGCGCTCAA